>JBOFIZ010000085.1:0-3739 GCA_051650425.1 Bacteroidales bacterium | reverse complement strand
TTATTGATCGTTGACGAAATCGACTGTGCATTCCATGGACGGGACATAACGCCTGTCAAAGCATCCCAACCATCTTTTTCTTTTACGGCTGCCATATCGTTGCTTTCTGAAATCAGCGTTGACAACCCTCCTTTTACCGCATCTTCAAAATGAGATTTTGCCAGTTCAGGATTCACATTCGACAAACGCATTGCAATACGTGCCCGCATTGAATTCCCGTAACGAATCCATTTCTGAACATCTCCTGCATAAAACGCATCCAGATTTTTCACCGGAGTCATATCGATTTTCAAATCCAGTTTCGAAACAGCATCTTTTAACTCATTCAGAATAAATTCATAGATCTTCTCTTCGCTGTCATACGGAGGTGTAACCCCGTTAAAAGAATCCATTATAGGCAGTGGTCCGAAACCATCTGTCAACTCCGATGCAACATAAGCACGCCAGATACGAGCCATCTGAACGATGTTCTTTGTATATTCTCCGGCAATCCCTGCATCCAGATGCTTCTGTCCTTGTGTGATTGCAAGATTAGCTGTATTCAACCATTTTACGCCGAAGCTTGAACTCAGATAATCCTTGATATAATCGTTATTATCCGTTCCGATTGCAAAGCCACTACCCCTCTCGAATCTTGCAGCACGTTTCCATGTAAGGATGAAAATACGTTCTGCAATATGCGGACTCTGCTGTGCCTCGATTACAGAGTTATTGAAAAAGTACTCCGCTTTCGCCTTTTCTTCTGTTACGGCATTCGGGTCTTTATTGATTTCTTCAAAGTCACTACAAGCGATGAAATTTGATGCTACAAGCAGTGACGCAGCTATATTTATTAATTTTTTATTCATGAATTTCTATTTTTATCGGTTAACAAAGTGTTTAGAATCCTACTGTCACATTAAAAGTAAACGTTCTTGCTGTCGGTGCTGCACCTAATTCAAATCCTGTTGCATTTGTATTGGTTGCTGCCACTGATTCCGGATCAATACCCGGTAGTTTACTGTGAATCATCCAAACATTGTTACATGTTGCCGAAAGTCTCAGATTGTTGATAAAAGACTTCTTCAATAGGGCTGACGGTAAATTATATCCAAGCGTAATATTTCTCAATCGGATGTTAGTAGCATCGTATGTAAACACTTCTGGTAAACCTAAGTTTCCTGTTCCTGCTACACGCCCCCAGTAGTTCTGGTGAGTTACAGCTTTGTTATTTTCTACGTATTTATTTCCTTCTCCCTGAGTTACCGAATTCGGTACAACGAAGTCTTGTCTGTCTCCGTTAATAACCGTTCCTGCTGCATTACCATTACGGTGAAGTACGGCTGTTGTTCCTGAGAAAATTTTACCCCCTACACGTGCATCGATCAAGAAGCTCAATGTAAAGTTTTTATAGGTAAAGTTATTTGTCAGACCCAGCATGAAATCAGGATTCTGGTTTCCTAAGTATTCTTTGTTTTCTGTAAACAGAGGTAATCCCTGACCATCCACAACGATTTTACCATAGTGCGGATCGTTTTTATCTTCTACGCGTAAGAATTTTTTACCGTACATAGAACCATAATAACCACCTTCTCTTGCAACAACTTCTAACTCATCGTAACTACGAATTGCATACTCTTTCACATCGTCTGTCAATGAGATAATTTTGTTTCTGTTTAATGAGAAGTTAGCAGACAAATTCCACAAGAAATCCTTGTTTTCAATAATCTGAGATGTCAACTGAATCTCTACCCCTTCATTCTGAATATTACCTGCATTTACTTTTTGAGACTGATAACCTGAGAACGGATCCATCGGTAAATCTAATAACTGACGTGTTGCATTTGTTTTATACCATGCTACATCCAGTCCGATACGGTTGTTCAGGAAGCGGATATCGAAACCTGCTTCCCAGGATTTGATCAACTCACTTCTCAATGATGAATTATAAAGCGTCAATCCCGGTTTCAGCATACCGTTACCGTTTGGATCTTTCTCCGAGAAATAAACGTTGTATAATTGATATGGAGGTAAATCATTACCTACTTCAGCATACGATCCGCGCACTTTCAGGAATGAAATCCAGCTTGGGAATGTTCCGCCTAATTTATTTACCGCTTCTGTCACAACTCCCGACAGGTTTACGGATGGATAGAAATAAGAACGGTTCGCTTTACTCATAGTTGAAGACCAGTCATTACGCGCAGTCACATCCATAAACAGGTAATTATCCCAGTTCAACTGAAGTGTTCCGTATAACGAGTTGATTTTCTTTCTTACAAGTGACGACGATTGAGTAAAATTGATACCGTTACCTAATGTAAAGACATCTTTAATAATCAATTCACCTGTCGCTGCATTCATTATTTTACGTTCCTGACTCATCAGGTTACCACCCACTGTCAGGTTCGCGCCTAATTTATCAATCAGGTTATCTTTACGAACGGTAGAAAGGAAACTGTAGTTGTTTTCATAGAAAACTTCCGAACCTTCCGAGTAACGACCGTTTTTATAGTTTTGATCACCCCCTCCGTAAAGTTTCTCGTTTTTCGTAGTTGAGTAGTAGTCTGTACCACCTTTTACTTCTACATCCCACCAGTCTGTGATATTATATTTCAATGAAATCGTTCCCAATAAACGGTTACGAGTATCACTGTTTCTCAAATATTTTGTCAACCACCATGGATTGATCTGAGGTGAATTTCCTTTATCGTACCAGATTGCATTTCCGTTCGCATCTACCATCGGATCTTTAAACTGATTGATGTCTAACGAACGTGGCAAATTATAGATCGTATAGAATGCATTCGATGAGTTGATACCCTGGATCGGACGGTTATCTGCATTCGTATTGATGTAGTTTACCTTTGCATCCAGTTTCAGCTTATCGTTTTTACCTAAAAACGTAGTTCCTCTTAACGTAATAGCCGTTCTGTTCAATTCCGAACCCGGAACCATACTTTTATCATCCGAGCGGTTGATCGAAGTAAACAACGATGTTTTATCTATTTGTTTCTGAATCGATACACCTTCGTTAAACGATGTTCCTGTGCGGAAGAAACTATCCACATTGTCGTATGCGTGTAACTGTACTTTCTGTCCGTTCCAGCTCTCTACCGTCTGACCTTCAATCTTCGGACCCCAGCTCGATTTAGATAGCGGATCAAATTGGGCTACATCCCCTTGTCCGAAACTATTTTGCATTTTCGGAGACATGAAGATCGTTTCAGTTGTAACACCTGCCGTTACCGTAATACCCAGACCATCTTGTTTCTTACCGGATTTGGTTGTGATAAGGATTACCCCGTTACCTGCACGAGACCCGTAAAGAGCAGCTGCCGAAGCACCTTTCAATACAGACATTGATTCGATATCGTCCGGATTGATATCGCTCAATCCGCTACCCATATCCGGTCCTGAGTTACCCCATACATCATCAACTCCACCCGTGAAGTTATCCATCGGAATACCGTCCACAACGATCAATGGCTGGTTATTTCCCGTCAAAGAGCTGTTACCGCGTAATACGATTTTCGAAGATCCGCCCACACCGTTATTCGAACGGATAATCTGCAATCCCGAAACTTTACCCGATAGCGCATTCGCTACATTGCTCTCACGGGCATCTACCAATGCATCACCTTTCAGCTCCTGCATCGCATAACCCAATGCTTTTTTATCACGCTTCATACCCAAAGCAGTTACCACTACTTCACCCAAATCTTCGGTGGCTTCCTGCAAAGTTACGTCCAGAAACTTC
>JBOFIZ010000084.1:0-11432 GCA_051650425.1 Bacteroidales bacterium | reverse complement strand
AATGGGCTCAAGCTAACGGCATTGAGGCTAATTGGCTTACACCGGAGCAGATTGCGGTGAAAAGCGTTTATACGAAAGAAGATTTAGAGAACATGGAGCATCTGAACTATGTGGCAGGTATCGCTCCGTTCTTACGTGGGCCATACTCAGGAATGTATGCTATGAGACCATGGACGATCCGTCAGTATGCAGGTTTCTCTACAGCTGAAGAGTCAAATGCTTTTTATCGTAGAAATCTGGCAGCAGGTCAGAAAGGTTTGTCTGTCGCATTTGACCTTGCAACACACCGCGGATACGATGCAGACCATGAGCGTGTGGTTGGTGACGTAGGTAAAGCAGGTGTGTCAATCTGTTCACTTGAAGATATGAAAGTTTTGTTTGATGGTATTCCGTTGAATAAGATGTCAGTATCTATGACGATGAACGGAGCCGTACTTCCAATCATGGCTTTCTATATCAATGCAGGGTTGGAGCAAGGTGCTAAGCTTGATGAAATGGCAGGAACTATTCAGAATGATATTTTGAAAGAGTTTATGGTGCGTAATACTTATATTTATCCACCGGAATTTTCTATGCGTATCATTGCTGATATTTTCGAATATACGTCACAAAATATGCCTAAATTTAACTCGATTTCTATTTCGGGTTATCACATGCAGGAAGCCGGCGCCACAGCTGATATCGAGCTTGCTTATACGCTAGCCGATGGTCTTGAATATTTGCGTGCAGGTGTAAATGCAGGAATGGATATCGATGCTTTCGCACCACGCTTATCATTCTTCTGGGCAATTGGTATGAATCACTTCATGGAGATTGCAAAAATGCGTGCTGCTCGTATGTTATGGGCAAAGATTGTTAAGCAGTTTAATCCTAAAAACCCAAAATCACTGGCTTTGCGTACGCACTCACAGACTTCGGGTTGGTCTTTGACAGAGCAGGATCCGTTTAACAACGTAGGACGTACATGTATAGAAGCTATGGGAGCTGCATTGGGGCATACTCAATCTTTACATACAAATGCTCTTGATGAGGCTATTGCATTACCTACAGACTTCTCAGCACGTATTGCACGTAACACTCAAATCTATATTCAGGAGGAAACACAAATCTGTAAAGAGGTGGATCCATGGGCAGGTTCTTATTATGTTGAATCATTGACAAATGATCTTGCTCAGAAAGCATGGGAGCATATACAAGAGATTGAAAGTCTGGGCGGTATGGCTAAAGCTATCGAAACAGGTATTCCTAAACTTCGTATCGAAGAGGCAGCTGCCCGTACTCAGGCTCGCATTGACTCAGGTAATCAAACAATTGTAGGAGTTAACAAATATCGTTTGGAAAAAGAAGATCCGATTGATATTCTTGAAGTTGACAATACAGCTGTACGTAAACAACAGATTGAGCGTCTGAATAGCTTGAAAGGACATAGAGACGAAGCCGCAGTAGCAGCAGCTCTTGAAGCTATTACGAAATCTGTTGAAACAGGAGAAGGTAACTTGCTTGCTTTGGCTGTGGAAGCAGCACGTGTACGTGCTACATTAGGTGAAATTTCTTATGCTTGTGAAAAAGTAGTAGGACGTTATAAAGCTATAATCAGAACAATTTCAGGCGTGTATTCATCAGAAACGAAAAAAGATGCTGACTTTATGCATGCATGTGAGTTGGCAGATAAATTTGCGAAAAAAGAAGGTCGTCAGCCTCGTATTATGATCGCTAAAATGGGTCAGGACGGACACGACCGTGGGGCTAAAGTAGTAGCAACAGGTTATGCAGACTGCGGATTTGACGTTGATATGGGACCATTGTTCCAGACTCCGGCAGAAGCAGCACGTCAGGCTGTAGAAAATGATGTTCACGTATTAGGTGTATCATCATTAGCAGCAGGGCATAAAACTTTGGTTCCGCAAGTAATCGAAGAGTTGCAAAAACTAGGTAGAGAAGATATTATTGTAATTGCCGGAGGGGTAATTCCTGCTCAGGATTATGATTATTTGTATAAATCAGGTGTAGCTGCGATCTTTGGTCCTGGAACATCTGTAGCAAAAGCTGCGGTACAAATTTTAGATATCTTACTTGAAGAGTAATTCTAACGACCATCTCAATTATTTTAAATAGAAAAGGTAGGAGAGGGATTATTTCCGTTCCTACCTTTTTTTTATTTGACTTAAATAAAGAAGTTCATATTGGCAAAACGTGCTCTCTCCAACATGGTTGCCACACCTCCGATTTCGATATCATCCATTAAATCTTCCTTCTTGATACCCAGCATATCCATTGACATCTGACAGGCAATAAATTTAATTCCATCATATTTAGCCATATGGATCATAAAGTCAAGAGGGGGAATATTCTTATCCTTCATGATACGCGTCATAAATTTGTGACCTAATCCCATAAATTCATTGTGAGAGAGTGGTAGATCTTTATCTCCTTTAGGTAAAATATGAGTAATCATATTCTCGAAAGCAGTATGCTGTCCGGAAGGATTGCTTTTGCGTAGAAGAGATAAGCCATAAAAGGTGAAAAATATGGATACCTTCATTCCACAGGCTGCTGCGCCAAGAGCAATATTAAAAGCAGCCAGAGCCTTATCCATTTCTTCACTGAATATGATAATAACCATTTCATTGCCAATCTGTACTATCGGTTTATCATTGTCAGCTATTTTTTCGATAACAGCTGTTATCAACTCATTGCCATTTGTCAGCGAAATAAGTTTGTGACCGGTAATTTCACACCAGGAAGTGACATCTTTTGGAAAACCTTTATCAGTGGCAACAATCTGAAGCCTTTCTGAAGGCTGAATGAGTGCTATTTCTTTTTGTAACGACATAATCGGTCCAGGACACAAAGAGCCTTTTGCATCTACTTGTCTAACGACCTCTTGAGGTTTAATAGAGGAGTTCTCATTTTCATGATTTATGTGTAAAGAATGTAATTCTGCCATAATGATACAATTAAATTAAACGTATTTGTATATATAACTACTAAGATATTACCTATGTTTTGTAATTAACACTATTAAGTTTTTCGAATTTCAATAATACTTTGTATCTTCGTACAGAATTTTGCAAAAAGTAACGAATGAGTATAAAAATAGATACCGATAATCAAGAATTTCAAGATGCACTGAATCTTATTCAATATACGCGACAATCAGTTTTTTTAACTGGTAAGGCAGGTACGGGCAAGTCTACATTTCTTCGATATATTTGTGAGAATACGAAGAAAAAATTTGTAGTATTGGCTCCGACAGGTGTTGCTGCGATTAATGCAAACGGTAGTACTATGCACTCATTCTTCAAACTCCCATTTCGTCCTATGCTCCCGGATGATCCTGATTTAAGTCTTACCGGAAATCGGATCTTTGAGTTTTTTAAATATAAGAAGCAACATCGTAAGTTGATTGAAAATGTTGAGCTCATTATCATTGACGAGATATCGATGGTGCGAGCTGATATGATTGATTGTATTGATCGAATTCTCAGGGTGTTTTCCAAAAATATGCGAGAGCCTTTTGGCGGAAAGCAAATGCTTTTTGTTGGAGATATATTTCAATTGGAACCAGTTGTTACTTCTGATTCAAAAGATATTTTGAATCGTTTTTATGAGAATCCTTTTTTTTTCTCAGCAAGGGTATTTAAAGATATTCAGCTTGTTCCAATAGAATTACAAAAGGTTTACAGGCAGAAAGATATTGGATTCGTTTCAATGCTCGATAAAATACGTATGAATGCAATCGATACAAATACACTTGCATTATTGAATCAGCGATATAATCCAGACTTCGTTCCAGGAGGAAATGATTTCTATGTAACGTTAGCAACCCGAAGGGATAGTGTTGATTATATTAATGAACAAAAGTTACAGCAGCTTGAAACTGATAAAATAAGATTTAGTGGTGAGGTTAAGGGCGAGTTTCCAGAAAACAGCTTGCCAACTCAACGGGAATTAATTCTGAAAAAGGAAGCTCAGGTAATTTTTATCAAAAATGATATGGGTTCTCCGGCAGAAAGAAGATGGGCGAACGGAACAATTGGAAGAGTTACTGATTTTACAGATACCGAGGTTGTTGTACTTCTTGAGAATGGGCGTGAATGTAGAGTTGAGAGAGATGTATGGCGAAATATTCAATATACGTATAATGAGTCAGAGAATAAAGTAGAAGAGAAAGAACTAGGAACTTTCACTCAATTTCCATTAAGGTTAGCTTGGGCAATAACAGTTCACAAAAGTCAGGGATTAACATTTACGCATACAATCGTTGATTTTACAGGTGGTGCATTTGCCGGAGGACAAACTTATGTGGCACTAAGTAGATGTACATCACTCGAAGGTCTCGTTCTAAGAAAGCAAATTCAGCCAAGAGATATTTTTGTTCGGCCTGAAGTTGTTCAGTTCGCTCAGATGTTTAATAACCGTTTACTTATTGATAAGGCATTAAAACAAGCTCAGGCAGATATTCTTTATAAAGAGACTATTAAAGCTTTTGATAATGGTGATTTTGAAATATGTCTTGACAAATTTTTTCAGGCAATACATTCGCGCTATGATATAGAAAAGCCAGGGCCGCGGAGATATATCAGAAAAAAATTGAATATTATAAATAAGCTTCGGGAAGAGAATAAGGGTCTGAAAAAAGATATGCAAAATATGATTGATTCATTATCGGATCTTGCACATGAATTCTATTTAATGGGGAATGAATGTATTGTAAAAGCAAAAAACTCTCGGGCTGCATTAGCAAATTTCGATAAAGCATTGCGATTAGATCCAAAGCACGTAGATGCGTGGGTAAGAAAAGGTGTAACTTTATATGATGATAAGGAATATATAGAAGCTGAAAAATGTTTTGAAAAGGCATGTAGTTTAGCACCCAAATCATTTAAAGCTTTATATAATAGAGGGAAAAATAGATTGGAGTTAGGTAATGTTGATGGAGCAATTAATGATATCGAACGTGCATTAAATGTAGAATCATCCCATGTGGGGGCTATTGAAGTATTAGCACAAGCATATTACGCCAATGAAGATTTTGAGAAGTCCGAGCAGCTATTAACTATAGCGGACGCATTACGCAAAAAGAAAACAAAAAAGAAATGAATAAAAAAATACAGACTTGGGGATGGATAATTATATTATTAGTTCTATTTTCAGCTTGTACTACAAATAAAAAGAAAGAAGCTGAACAGCCATCCTATAACATTGTTGTGTTAGAGGGACCAACGCGAGTTGCATTTGAATCAATGCTGGATCAGTCAGTTAAGCTTCCTGTAGCAACGTTTTCGGAAATTTATGATAATCCTTTGCAAATACAAACATTAATGTTGCAAAATAAGCCTGATGTCGCCGTTATTCCTACTACGATGGCTGCAAATTTATATAATAAAGGTGTGGATTATGTTCCGTTAGGGTGCGCGATATGGGGAAATCTATATTTGCTAACATCGGATAGCACAATTAAAACGTCTGCAGATTTAAAGAATAAAGAGGTGTATTTATTTAATAAAGGGCTTCAACCTGATTTGTTAGCTAAGATTCGCTTAAATCCATATAATGCAAAGTTTAATTATAAGTATGATTCTCATTTAGAGCTAGCATCTGTTGTTGCAGGTGATATGGTTCAAACGGCTGTTTTACCTGAACCCTTTGTGAGCCGAGCTATGCAGGCTAATCCAAATCTTAGGATTATTGACGAAGTTAACTTTATGCATAATGGCCGTCGTATTCCTCAAACATTGATTATGATAAAACGGTCATTAATACCCTGTAAGAAAATTATTGAGAGTTATATTAATCAAGTTATTGAAGCATCAATTAATAATAACTCTTTGCCTGCTATGACAGTAAAACGATGTAATATTCGTTTTGTACCAATCGAATCTTGTAAAGAAGATATACAGTTTTATTTAGGATCAATCTATGGTTATAATCCACAATTAATAGGAAATAAATTTCCTGATAATGATTTTTATAACTGGTCTACTAAGATCGGAAAACCATAAAAAGAAGAGGCATGAGAAATTAATCTCATGCCTCTTCTTTTTACTATTAGATACTTAATTTTTTAAGAAGTTCGATTTCGTCTTTCCAGATAGATTCATCAGGAGTTTCAAGGATGATAGGTATATTATCAAAACGAGTGTCTTTCATAAATCTATTAAAGAATTCCATTCCAATATGTCCTTTTCCGATGCTTTCATGTCGGTCAACACGTGTACCTAATTCTTTTTTAGAGTCATTGAGGTGAATTCCTTTTAGATATTCAAAACCAACAATATTGTCAAAATTACTCCACACCTCATCATACATATGATTACTTTTTAAATCATACCCAGCTGTAAATGTGTGGCAGGTATCAATACAAACTCCAATACGTGCTTTATTATCTACGTTATCAATAATGAATTTCAAATGTTCAAATTCATTTCCAAGATTACTTCCTTGTCCTGCTGTATTCTCAATTACAGCAATTACATCCTTGGTTTTATCAAGAGTTATATTTATAGATTCAGCAATACGAAGTAAGCACAACTCAATATCTATTTGTTTTAAATGACTACCCGGATGGAAGTTTAAAAGCTTTAGTCCTAATTGTTCACACCTCATCATTTCATCAAGGAAAGCATTACGTGATTTCTGCAATCCTTCCTCTTCGGGATGTCCAAGATTAATCAGATAACTGTCATGTGGTAATAATAAATTTCTGTCAAATTCATATTTATCGCAGTTTGCTATAAATTTATCAATATTTTCCTTTGTCAAAGGTTTAGATATCCACTGACGCTGATTTTTAGTGAAAAGTGCAAAAGTATTTGCTCCAATACTTGCAGCATTAATAGGTGCATTTTCTATGCCACCGGAAATACTTACGTGAGCACCAATATATTTCATCTGTGTTTTTTATAAGTTTATATATACAAAATTAGCAGAATCCTTTCATAAGCCAAGATTTAACGAAGCTAATATTACTGAATGATTATTTATCAAACAGAGGGGCCAACGCGGACTCTCTTATTTCTGTTGTAAAATTACTACATTCTGCAGGTGTAGGTGTAGATGTATATTCAGGATGAATGAATGATGAACGGTAAGGCTCTGCTATCTCTGAATAATGTTCATAATTGAGCCAGCTTCTAATTTTCTTGGTATTCTCAATAAGAGGTTTTGCTCTAAAGTGAGCAACTCCACCTGCACCATTTAACCGAGCTATCATAACCTGATCAAAAATAATATCCATATTCCAGTCCCGCTCTTGAGGACTAATCATGGATGTATATACTCCAGCCATTAATTGAGAGGGTTTAAGCCTTTTACTCCAATCTTTTATTATTAAGCCGAAGAGCGGATCTTGATAATAAGTCATAGGGGTGATAAAATCTATTTTATTTTGATCGAACCACGCCATAGCATCTTGAAAAACATCTTCATAACCCCGCCATCCCGATTTATTATGTGAAGCATTATTATATCTGCCAATGACAGCTGCGCTCATTTTAATCTCAGGATTAACAGCTTTGACTGTATCATATATACGGTATACTATCCGATTTATATTAGCTCGTCTCCAGTCAGATATGTTTTTTGACTTTGATGCTTTAAAAGCTTTTTCATCAGGATATCCATTGGTTCTATCCGGATATCTGATGTAATCCAGATGGACCCCATCTACATTGTATTTACGAACCATTTCTCCGATTAATTCGGCAAGATACTCAGATGTTGCCGGATTAGCCGGATTCATATACCATTCATCTTTATACTTAATACATAGATCGGGACGTTTCTTTACTAAAGATAGATTTTTCTTATCACGATTGAATTTCTCAGATCCTAATGGCATACATACAAACCAAGCGTGAAACTCCATATTTCTTTTGTGTGTTTCATCAATCGCAAATTGAATTAAATCATAATTAGGTGAAACACCTGTTTTTCCAGCAAATACATAATGCCAAGGTTCAAGTTTAGATTCATATGCAAGATCTCCACGATTGCGGACTTGAAAGAATAATACATTGATATTCATTTTTTGTAATGAGTCAAGCTTAGAGGTAAGCTCTTTCTTTTGCTTTTCAATTGAAAAGATCTTGGAAATTGGTTTAGAAGGAAAGTCAAGCCCCCATACAGTTGAGAACCAAACACCACGGTATTCTTGTTTATTCTGTGAAAAAAGAAGAGATGAAGCCGATATTAGTAAATAGGCAATCCCATATTTAAGTTTATTCATATATTTCTGTTTTCTAAAATTACAAATTTAGAATAATCAATTAATACAACAATCATAATTAATAAAAGCATGTAACAGATTTAGTATATCTTTTAGATTAAGCTCGAAAATATTACTCTTTTGTGTTGAGCATTCTTTTAAATTGTAGTAATATTGTACTATAATAGTAGATCAAATTATAGAAATGAAAAAAGCAATCGTAACATATAAAGATTGGATGGAAATGCATCCTTGGCATACTAAAGCAGATGATACTGTTCTATATTATGTCAAACTAGCTAATAAATTAACAGAGGCGATCCTTAAACAGAAATATCCATCAAAATTTGCTGTAGATAGTGGTTGTGCATTAGCAGCCTATTTACAAGATGTTGTATCAGGGAGCCCTCTGTTTGGTACTATGCGATCTATCTATATAAATAAATATAGTGATCGTTTACCTATGCTTGAAGATGAGAGTGTGAGATATTATAATGATGAAATAAATTATTCCGATGTATCTTTCTTGCTTTGGCACTTTTCTTCTCAATATAATAAAGCTGTTTTTGTTTCTCCTACGATGATCAGAGAGCAAAAAGATTTATTGACAGAACTGACTAATATTTTGGAAGAGGCATATGAAGATGCTCCGGAATCGGAAGAGTTAAATTCATTCTTGCAGATGGATGGAATTGAAAATCCAACATTCAATGATATTGTGACTCGTATGGTTTATTTGAATAAACAATGTTATTTAAATGCTTCAGGTGCTAATTATGAATTAAAACAATATGCTGATGGCATGCGTGCAGATGATGAAAAATTAGATGAAGCAACGTATTTTTTCTTTTTACAAGAGTATGCTAATTTAATGTTATTCAATCAGCCTTTGTCTTTTTGTGATTTATATACAAACGAGTTTTTTGCTGAAATTATTGGCAAAGAACATAGATCTTATAAAGATGTATTATCTATTAAGCGAGATAAATTAACTACATTTTATGCGTTTATATCTGAAGATGATATCTATGTTGTGCTTCAACATCCTGAAAGTGGTGTCCAAGTAAAAGTAGAAAAAGATTCGCTACCAGAAAAATATTTCACAGATAAACCATACTGGTTATGCGAGTTAGTTCAGCATGGTGAAACTTATAGATGTGTATCGGATATCAATTATCCAGCTCAGCATTTAGAAGAGGAGTCTGACAGACAGAAAGAAATCGTAAAACATCTCTTTGATACTGAGCAGCACCGTAAAGATTATTTGAGAAAAATGACAGATGCTTTCGATAAGATGTATAATGGTAAACCATTTATTATAGTTTCAGATATTGAAAAAGCACACGAAAAAATAGATGAGTTTTTCTGTCAATGTAATCTGGATAACAAATTAATAACTGATAGCACGGATGATGAATCAGGTAATATTCTTATTTTTATGAATCCCGATGAAGGACTAGAGATATATCCGACACACTTAATTTTTGGAAAAACTGTCGTAAAAGGAGCTGGTGAGAGTTTACCATATCCTTATTTTACAGAAATGCTGACAGATAATGTATTCTCTAGTAAATTTATTGTACAGCTGCTCAAACAGGGATGGATTCGCTGGTCAAATCCATCTGATGAAAATATACTGAAGTTTAATATTGATTTTTTATTGGATTATTATAAATGTGAGCCGAGTCTTATTTAATGTATAAAGTGCAATCGACTCAAATACACTTCTTTTGATGTATGTTTAAATTTTAGGCTTGTAAACTTTTTTATAGAAACTCATGTATTTGTTTGCTTGAATTAGAAAAAGGCTTATTTTTGCACATATACATGTTAATGTTAATCAATACGACAAATGAATAAGATAGTTATAGGAGCACTATCAATCTGTATGCTTGCATCGTGTTCCGATAGTAATAAATTTAAAGTTGAAGGTAAAATGGAGGGGGCTCAAGGTAAGACAATTATTCTTGAGAAAGTTGGCATGAATGAAACTTCATTTATTGATTCAGTTAAATTAGATAAGAATGGATCCTTCAAATTTGCTGATAAAAAGCCAGAATTTAAACCTGAGTTTTATCGTCTTAAAGTAGGAGATCAAATAATCAATTTCTCAGTTGATTCAACTGAAACTATTCGAATAAATGCTGATTATGCAAAGCTGCCAATTGATTATGACGTCGAAGGGTCTGTAAATAGTGAGAAGATCAAGGAATTAAATGTTTCTGCTGCAAAATTGAAAACACGTATTGATTCATTGACAGGTATTAAGGTAAAAACAAATATGACAGATCAGGAGTTTGCCTTAAAAATGGATACTCTACTTAATGGGCATAAGTCACTGGCGAGTAAAATTATATTTGAAAATCTTAAGGAGGCACCTGCGTATTATGCGCTATTTCAAAAGGTTTATAATTATTTGATTTTTGATCCATATTCTAAAGATGACTTTAAGGTATATGGAGCCGTAGCTACATCCTGGAACTTCTATAATCCAGAAGCTCCTCGTACAAAGCATTTATATAACTTTGCAGAAGGTGCATTATCGGTCGTTCGCTCAGCTAATACAACTAATAAAGAGAATACAAAACAGACTGAAATTTTAGTTGATGATATTAAGTCAAATTTTGAAATAGAACTGCCGAACAATAAAGGACGAATCATACCTTTATCGTCGACAAAAGGAAAGGTTGTGATATTAAACTTTACAGCTTATCAGACGCAGGAATCTCCTGCATTTAATATGATTCTAAGTGATCTTTATAAAGAATATCAAAGTAAAGGGTTGGAGATATATCAATTGTCTGTAGATACAGATGAACACTTCTGGAAAGTAGCAGCAAATAATATTCCATGGATTGCTGTACGCGATGAAAGGAGTATATACTCTCCCTACTTAGCTATGTACAATGTACAACAGCTGCCTACGATCTTTGTACTTAACCGGGATGGAGATATTGTGGAACGAGTACAAAAGATTTCTGACTTAAGTAGTATTGTCAAGAAGTATATGTAAATATTGGAGAATATCAAAAAAGAAACTATATTTGCATTGTCAATGATATTACAGAAGGGTCTCGGCAGTATTTGTCGAGATTCTTTCTTTTTTATACAAATAGGAAAATCTAAATTAAAAAATAGGAGGATTGATTATGGCTGTTAATTATATGACAGATGAAGGCTACAAAAAGCTATTAGAAGAATTAAGTTTTTTGGAAACTGTAAA
>JBOFIZ010000083.1:0-2602 GCA_051650425.1 Bacteroidales bacterium | reverse complement strand
CGGGTGGCGCGTACCTAATCAACGAGAGTTGTCATATATGCTTTCCAGAATAGGTAATGATAGTTATTGGAATTTAAAGAACCATATGTCACGAACGTCATTTTCTCAAGATCCGAATCCAACTCAAACCACTGGTCGTCCTGGTTTTGCAGTTACTCAATCTGCTGGAATCTTATTTATGATCAATAGTGCAGATGAAAAAGGTGGTGTTCGTTGTGTCAGAGACGGAGTTCAAAAATAAAGTATAAACAAAGCGGAGAGTTGAATTTGTGGTTCGATTCTCCGTTTTTTATTTGATGCGTAAAATATATAATCTTAATAAAAATAGATTATGTTTGCGCCTTATTGTATCAACCTTAAAGCTTTTAAAATATGAAGCGATTTATCTGTAGTTTACTAATTCCTTTTTTCAGCTCTTTGTTCTTACAAAATCTGAGTGCTCAATCTATATCGAAAAGCGATTGGGTGCAGACATTGGATAGTGTAGCTATTCATCTTCCTCAAAGACACAAAAACTTGTATTTCAATATGGATTCGGTTTATTTCCGAAATGGGATTGAACGCATCAAAGCTGGATTAAATGACGAATCGGATATGAATATTTCAGTAATTTTAAAACTACAGCAATTAATAGCATCGATGGGGGATTCTCATACGAGTATCTCTATAATGAAATATCTGGATCAAACCAATGTATTGCCATTAGGCTTATATGACTTTAAGGACGGTGTTTTCGTAATGACAACGACTAAAGCAAATGAAATATTAACCGGGAAACAGCTCGTGGCTATTAATGATATTCCTGTCGATGAGGTGAAGGATCGTATCGGGTCATTGATTGGAGAAGATAATGCAGGAATGCGTAAAATAGCCTTATCTCAATTTATACTCTTCAAACAATTAACGGATTTTCTTGAAATCACAGACTCTTCAGCTGTTATTGTGTCTTATAAAGAGAAAGATGGCACAATAAATAAGCATCAGATGATACTTGAGTCTTTTAAAAAAGAGAATATTTCTCAAGTAGCCTATACGAAATTGATGCCGGTTTTACGTAATCAGAAGAGCTTATTTGCTGACTATCTGCTTTCGGATTCTTCAGTGTATGTATTACAATATAATCGATGTTGGAACAGAGAGCTGGAAGAACAGTATGGAAATAAAGAACTGGCAAAAAAATATCCTTCTTTTGAAGAATGGAAACGTAAAGTATATACAAACTTAGATAGCTTGAACGTAGATAAGATCGTGTTTGATGTGCGTTTTAACGGAGGAGGGAACTCTTTGCCGGGCAAAACACTGATTGATGGATTCTCTAAATATGTATCGAAAAATCCGGATCTAAAATTTTATGTTGTTCTTGGAAGGAATACATTCTCTTCGGGAATTCTGAATGCATTGAATTTTAAACAATATGAAAATGTAGTTTTCGTTGGTGAGAGTACTGCGGGAAGTCCTAACCATTATGGAGAAGTACGAACTTTTAAGGCTTTGCCACTGGGTATAGAAATCAACTATTCGACTAAATATTTCAAACATACGGATGATCCGGCAAATACATTTAATCCGGATATTCAGCTAGAAAGTACTTTTGAAGAATGGATTAGCGGTCAGGACCCTATACTCGACTGGATTCAGGCACAATAATAGAAAAACAGACTCTCCCGGAGTCTGTTTTTTTGTTGTTTTCAATTGCCATATTGCAATCGGGTGATATACAGTCGGATAATGATGGCAATTGAGTGACAATTGAGTGACAATTGCAATTCAATTGCCATGTCAGTGGAACAGCTGTTTTTATTGAATTTTGCTTTTGGCTTGAGGCTAAAAATAAAATGGAAGGATAAAGTCTCTCCGTTTTTATCTGTTTGGGAGCTGTTTAATCCAACTAAAATAAGCATAAACAGGAGTTGTATATTTATCTGCTTTAGATTAATCGTAAGTTATTGATGATTAATTGTTTTTACAAGATGATTAATGTGTAACTTACTTGTATTAATTTGTTAACTGTAGGTCGCACAAAAATGCGACCTACTTCGCAATTCTGTGCGACCTACTTCGCATTTTTGTGCGGTGTACATCGCAATTATTATTTGCAATGGTAAAATAATTAATATGACCGCAGAAAAAAATATTTCTGCTTTATTGAAAAATATTTTTAGTCGGATAAGTTAAGAATAGCGAGATCCGTTAATTTGGATAACGGTGATTCCTAAGCATTCGAAGCTTTGATAAACTATATAAAGAAGAAAGGGGTAACCTCAATGAGATTACCCCTTTCTTCTTCTTCAATTGTCTTTTGCTTAATAAATAAAAGCAAGGGATTACTCCCCAAAAAAAGAAAAGGATCGCATTTGCGATCCTTTTTCCGAAGAGTGGGCCCAATAGGATTCGAACCTATGACCCCCTGCTTGTAAGGCAGGTGCTCTGAACCAGCTGAGCTATGAGCCCTTCGTTGTTTGTTTTTTTTCGTGGGTCCAATAGGATTCGAACCTATGACCCCCTGCTTGTAAGGCAGGTGCTCTGAACCAGCTGAGCTATGAACCCGAAAATTGTAAAAATTAGAGTGGGCCCAATAGGATTCGAACCTATGACCCCCTGC
>JBOFIZ010000082.1:0-8002 GCA_051650425.1 Bacteroidales bacterium | reverse complement strand
ACACTTAACCGTACGGAGCTGGGATTTGATAAATACTTTTGGCTTTCAGCATTTGGTTCTGTTGCTGTGAAACTTAATGCAGGTAAGGTGTGGGATAAGGTTCCTTTTCCTTTGTTGATTCTTCCGAAAACAAATCTTAGTTATACGATTCAGGCAAATTCTTTTTCGTTGATGAATCCGCTGGAATTTATTACAGATGAATATGCCTTGTGGGATGTGACTTACCATATGAGTGGCTGGTTGCTTAATTATATTCCATTGGTGAAAAAGTTAAAGCTGAGAGAGGTTGTTTCTTTCAGGGGAATGTTCGGTAATCTTAGTAAGAAAAATATGCCCGAAAATAATCCTGATCTTTTTGTTTTTCCGACAGCTACTTATCGGATGGGACGTATGCCTTATATGGAATTGACTGCGGGTGTTACAAATTTGTTGAAATTGTTCAGGATAGAGTATGTGTGGCGTTTATCGTACAGAGATCATCCGAATATTGATAAAAGCGGAGTGCGCGTTGGCGTGCAATTATCGTTTTAAAAAAAGAGACAATCACTACAAGGATTGTCTCTTTTTTTATATGTTGAGCAACTACTAAAAGAGATTTATTCGTGAATGTTCGGTTTAGAAGAAAGCATCATCTGAAAATCTTTAGGTCGGTTACCGGTTAATTGTTGGAAAACATAGCTAAAAGCAGATATACCTGAGTATCCGCAATTATAGGCTATCTCTGTTATGTTCATTTCTGTATTTTTCATTAATTCAATCGAGTGTATGACACGTAACATTTTTAAATATTGAAGAAATGAAATGTGAAGTTTTTGCTGAAACAGACGTGTCATGCTTCGTACGCTTAATCCAAAGATTTGTGCAACGTGAGGTAAAGTAAGAGGTTCATGAATATTACTATGCAGATAGTGAGTTATCTCAATCATTTTTTTATCTTTTGTCATGGGTAATTGAAGTGTGAAGCGCTTAAGCTTTTCATTGGGTAGCAGATGCTTCATAGTTAATAGAAGTTCATATTCCCAAGTCTCCGGGAATATATGACCATTCCATTCTTTTGTGTAGTTAAGTATTTCATGCAATAAGGAGCTAACCGGATAGATGCCCAATGTGTTGTAAAACGGATGAGATAAATCCATTTCATCCGTAAAGTAGATGTTTAATATATTTAGATCCTTTGCATTGAAAAGAATTCGGTGTGACTGAGATTTAGGTATCCAGATATAATAATTGGATGGGATATAGTAATTGGTTGTATCCGTTTGTAAGTATGCAATTCCACCAAAAACCAGAAGTAATTGTCCTTTATCATGTTCATGAAGAGGAGCCTCACAGTCTATTTGTTGCCTGAGGATGACAATAGAGTCTTTATGACTATCTATGTTTTTTGATAAATTAGTTATATAGTCCATGTGGCCAAAATTAATAAAAAAGAGGCTTATTCTCAAAAGTGAGCTTTTGTTTTTGCATGTAATTTTGTCATGAAAGGATCGGCTTATAATGGATTCAAATATTCTTTAATATAGAGCCTGATCAGAAGTTTTTTGATAGAATTTAAAATGTAAAGCATGGATTTGAAAGTATTTAAAGAGTGGGTTCCTGATTGGTTAATCAAGATTATTATAGTATCTGTTTTATTTATTTCGTTGTTAAGTTTTGCGCTTTATTACAGTAATCTGAAAAGTACGATTGCTTATTATGGGTTTGATAAAGCAGCAATTCAATATTCAGTGGTTTTAATGTATGCGACTGTTGTGACGTTTTTGGCTTTAGATGCACGCCTGATAAAATTTTTCACAGTCAGAACTTACATAATATTGGGTCTGACTGTGAATTTAATCAGTTATATCATCTGTTTTTATACAAAAAATCAGATGATTTTTCTGATTTGCCGTTTCTTTCAGGGAATGGCATGTGCACTATTGTGCAGTATTGTTTTGAATCTTTATTTCTCGAGTTTTAAAAATGCTAAATCCAGGGTACATGGTTACTCGTTGTTTTATGGAGGATTGCAAGTGTCGATACCGTTATGTGCAATCTATTGCACTACAATTCTTCATTACCTGAAGTTTAATTATTTGTTCTATGGATTAAGTGTTTTAACAGGTGTTTTATTTGTAATGGTAATGGTGTTTATGAATGCAAAGGGACGATTTAATCGTCGGATTCCTTTGTTTCAGACTGATTGGCAGGGGGTAGTGCTTTATACTCTATTCTGTGTTTTATTTGGTTACATATGTGTATACGGACCGACGCTGAAATGGTTTGCTAACAAAATGTTTGTATATGTTTCGATATTGTGTTTGTTGGTTTTACTGGGTTTTGTAAAACATGAAAAGGCTCGGCGAAGACCTTTGTTAAGGCTTGATTTGTTAAAATACAGGGGATTCCTTGCAGGTATGCTTCTGTTGACAGCGTTCTATATCTTTAAGGGTACTATTATTTTTGTCTATAATTTTGCAGAGATCGTTTTACAGGTTGAGTCTGTAAATATGATTCCGTTGTGGTGTGTAAATATAGCAGGAGTGATTGTGGGTACATATATTACAGCACGATTGATCATAGAAAAGAAACCGTTGAGTAGAATAATTATTATAGGATTCTCTTTGTTAGGTATATTTCATCTAATCGTATATCTTGCTTTTTTGAACTCTTCAAGCTTGATGTCTTTTTATTTTCCAGTTTTTATTTATGGATTAGGAACAAGTACTCTTTTTGTGCCAATAGTTGTATTTACTGTTTCTTCAGTTCCTGCTAAAATGGCTCCACATGTATCACCTCTAGGTATTTTTGCAAGATTTGCGGGCTTTTGTATAAGTATATCTTTGAATAATTCTGTTCAGCTGTTTTTTGAAAATGAGACATTGGAAGGAGTGCGAAAGTATATTGCGAATAATAATTATATGCTTATTGATATGATTCAAAGGTCATTATACTATATTGATTCATCCATTCAAAAGGAAAATCTGAAAGGGTGGTTTTCGATGGTTTCGCTTGATGAGTTGATTCAAGAGGATGTTTTGATTAAATCGTCTATGAATTATTTTGGTTTTATCTTTGTAAGTATAATAGGATTTATTTTTTTACTGGCAGTAATGCCTGTAACAAGGCAGATTGCAATCAGAATAAGAAAATATTTTATTCCATATTGAAGATAAGGTTCGAACAGAAGGTATATATTGTATATCTTCTGTTTGTTTTTTTTTTGTTTATGGTGGATTTAAATAAAATAAAAAAGGACTCAGCAAAATACTGAGTCCTTTTTATGAGGTTCCTGGCGGATTCGAACCGCCGTAAACGGTTTTGCAGACCGGTGCCTAACCACTCGGCTAAGGAACCATTGTTGTTTTGTGTATCGTTGTTGTTTCGATTACGTGTGCAAAGGTAGTGCTTATTTTTTAACTTGCAAATTTCTGAATGGCTTTTTTTTGACTGATTCCTTTGTGTATGGGCTTTTGTGTTGATTTTTATTTAGTTATAGGTGGAAAGTTTTTTTTGTAGAACTCTTTTAGTGTTATGGTTGTTTTAAGATGAAAATAAATAAAAATAATGAGCCTTATATTATGAAAAAGATTTTCGTTTCGATAATGGTTATGATGGGAATGATTTGCTCGGCAAATGCTCAGGATTTTACAAAAAAATTAAGAGGAGAAATAGCTTCTATAGCTAAAGGGTGTGATGGTCAGTTAGGGGTAGGAGTCATAAATCTGCAAACAGGAGATACGCTGACTTATAATGGAAATGAATTGTTTCCAATGTCACAAACGGCTAATTTGCCAATTGGTCTTCTTACAATGAGTATTGTTGATCGTCAGAATGGTTCTTTGGATTATAAAGTAAATGTAGAGGCCGGAGAATTAGAAAATAATGAATTTTCTCCATTAAGAAATAAATACGGGACACAAAGTTCGCAGATTTCATTGAATGAATTAATTGCTTATATGGTTGCTTTTGACGATGAGAATGCTACAGATATTTTGACTAAGCAAGTAGGTGGAATGGCAAATATAAATACTTTTCTGGAAGAGCATGGTGTTAAGGGTATGAAAATAGCTGCAACGCAAAAAGAACAAAATAGCTCTCCATCTAAAGTTTATGATAATTATTCAACTCCTTACGGAATGTGTCAGTTGCTTCGTGCGTATAATAGTGGTAGTATTATTAACGGAGAAGCGAAAGGCTATTTTTCGAATTTACTGATGCAGGTTCCTGCCGGAGTTTATCGGATTAAATCCGGGTTGCCAGAGGATATTCGTCTGGAACATAAAACAGGAACATCGGCAAAAGTGAAAAACGGAACGTTTGCAGCTACAAATGATGTAGGAATTTTTACTACCGATTCTGGTAGAAAAATAGGATTGGCTATTTTTGTGAAAGATTCGAAAATGAGTACTTCGGACCGGGATAAGGTTATTTCGGATGTTACGAAAGCTGTGTGGAATTCTATAATGAGTACTAAATAAACGCAAGAGGGGTCGGAAAGTATCAGAAATGATTACTTTTCGACTCTTTTTGCAATTTCTTCGAATGTAGGAATATCCTGCATAAAGTTGCAACGATGATTAAGGTAGTCAACTTCGCAGCAATAATGATTCAGTCCGTTGGATACAATTAGAAAAGGAACCTGAAGAACCATATTGTATCGTACGATCTGATCAAATACATTTTGGTTAATCAGAATCTGAGGAGCCTTGTATTCGAGGATGACAACCGGCTTACCGCTCTTATCGAATATAACGGAGTCACAACGTTTATTCATTCCATTAAGGCGAACGGCAATTTCGTTATTCATAAGTGTTTCCGGATATCCTTTATGGTTAATGAGAAACTCAATGAAATTTTGTCGCACCCACTCTTCGGGAGTTAAAGCAACAAATTTTTTACGAAGTCTATCCCAAACAAACTTTTTTTGGTCGCGTAAGGTGATTTTTAGAGTCGAGTTGGGAAGGTTTAGCGGAATCATTATTATATTTGCTTAATTTATACTATTGCAAAATTACTGTTTTATGAAGACAAAACAAGAAATTGTAGAAAATTGGTTGCCACGATATACCGGCAGACCGATTGAAGAATTTACAAGTCATATTTTATTGACGAACTTTTCGAATTATGTGAAGATATTTGCCGATCACTACGGTGTAGAGGCAATTACAGATGTGAATATGCCTAACGCAGTTGCTAATGGTATTACAATTATCAACTTCGGAATGGGTACACCTAATGCAGCGACCATTATGGATTTGCTGTCGGCGATTGAACCTAATGCAGTGTTGTTCTTAGGAAAATGCGGAGGTTTGAAAAAGACGAATAAATTGGGTGACTATATTTTGCCATTGGCCGGTATTCGCGGTGAAGGAACTTCGAATATGTATATGCCACCGGAAGTACCTGCTTTACCGGCATTTAGTTTACAACGTGCTGTGTCAACAAGTATTCGCGATATGGAGCATGATTACTGGACAGGTACGGTTTTTACAACCAACCGACGTGTATGGGAGCATGATGAGGAGTTTAAAACGTATTTGCGCAAAACACGTGCGATGGCCATTGATATGGAAACTGCAACCTTGTTTACGGTAGGTTTTGCAAACGGAATACCGACTGGTGCATTGTTGCTTGTAACGGATCAACCGATGATTTCGGAGGGTGTGAAAACGGATAAGAGTGATGCAGCTGTGACTCGCTCTTATGTGAAGGATCATGTTTTGATCGGTATTCGTTCACTGGAAATGTTGATACAAAATCGTAAAACAGTTAAACACCTACGATTCGAACAAAATGGCTAAAAAAGAAACACTGACTTTCGCATCTATCATGACAGCTATACAGAAGCGTGAATATGCACCTGTGTATGTTTTGATGGGAGAAGAAAATTACTTTATTGATCAAATTACGCATGCATTAATGACTACGGTTCTGACCCAGGATGAGAAGGACTTTAATGAAGTAGTGTTGTATGGTGCAGATGTAACTGCACAGGATATAATCAATGAAGCAAGGTTCTATCCATCGTTTGCAGACAGACGTGTTGTTTTGGTAAAAGAGGCCCAGTTAGTGAAGGATCTGGATAAGTTGGCTATTTATATGCAACAGCTTATGCCTTCGACTGTGTTGATAATCAATTACCGGAATGGGAAACTGGACGGCAGAACGAAATTTGCGGGAGAAGTCGGTAAGCATGGCGTTCTTTTTGAGTCAAAAAAATTATATGATAATCAGGTTGCGGGTTGGATCAGCTCGTATCTGCAAACAAAAGGGCAGACGATAGATCCGAAAGCAGCTGCTATGCTAGCAGACTTTTTGGGTACTGATCTGAGCCGGATAGTGAAAGAGCTCGATAAACTGACGATTGTACAAAATGGTTCTGGTGGGCGAATAACACCTGATCTGATTGAAAAGAATATCGGTATCAGTAAGGAGTTTAATAATTTTGAATTGCTGAAAGCGGTTGTTATGAAGGATGTGTTGAAGGCAAACCGGATTGTTAATTATTTTCGGGATAATCCGAAATCAAATCCGATTGTCGTAACAAATACGGTTTTGTATAATTATTTCAGTAAATTGATGCTCTGTTATTATCTGCCGGATAAAACCGAAAATGGAGTCATTAAAGGTTTGGGGCTGAAAGGTTCTTTTCAGGCTAAGGATTATATGGAAGGTATGCGGCGATATTCTGCATTAAAAACGATGCAGATAATCGGGATTATCAGAGAATGTGATGCGCGATCTAAGGGAGTCGGAAATTATTCAAATACGACTCACGATCTTTTGCGCGAAACAATATATAAAATACTACATTGAACGAAGCGTTTATTATGCAAATCAGAGATATATTGAATGTCATTGAGGCTTATGCGCCTTTGGCGTTGCAGGAAAGCTATGATAATTGTGGTGTACAGGTCGGAAACGACCGGACGGAGGTGACCGGAGTGTTGATTGCGATTGATATAACGGAAGAATTGATCGATGAGGCAATAGCGAAGAACTGTAACCTTATTGTAGCGCATCACCCTTTGATTTTTAAAGGCGTGAAGAAACTTACAGGAAAAGATTATATTGAGCGTTGTATTATAAAAGCAATCAAGCACGATATCGTTCTGTATGCAGCTCATACGAATCTGGATAATGTGAAAACGGGAGTAAGTTTTCGTATGGCAGAGAAGTTGGGACTGAAACATGTACGTGTGTTGGCTCCTCAGTCGGATATGCTGATAAAGTTGGCTACATTTGTTCCTTTGAAAAAGGCAGAGATGGTTCGTACGGCTTTGTTTGCGGCAGGTGCGGGCAATATAGGTAACTATTCGTCGTGTAGTTTTAATGTATTGGGAGAGGGAACGTTTAAGGCTAATGAGCAGGCAAATCCTTATGTGGGTGAAATTAATGAACTGCATACCGAAATCGAAACGAAAGTGGAAGTTATCTTCCCGCGCTATCTTCAAGGAGGAGTGTTACGTGCGTTGATTGAGGCTCATCCTTATGAAGTACCCGCATACGATCTGATTGAGCTTGCTAACCGGACCGAGGAGTCGGGTAGCGGTGTAATCGGAGAGTTTGAGCATGCGTTGTCACCCGATAAAGCTTTGAAGCGAATAAAAGAAGTTTTCGGAGTGCCTTGTCTGAAACATTCGCCTGTATGTAAAGAGCTGGTGAAAAGTGTAGCTCTTTGTGGAGGCAGCGGATCATTTTTGTATCCTCAGGCTATGGCTAACGGAGCTGATTTATTTGTGACAGGGGAGATAAAGTATCACGACTTTTTTGTGCATGAAAACCGAATAATTTTGGCAGAAATAGGACATTATGAGTCGGAGCAGTTCACAAAAGATTTGATTTATGATATAATTAGAGAAAAATTCTCTAACTTTGCGGTTCATTTGTCAGAAGTAAAAACAAATCCGATAAATTACATATAAGAAACGTATGGCTACAAAAACGAAAGCAGAAGGTGTAGAGCTTACTGTTGAAGAAAAATTGAAAGCTCTTTGGGATCTTCAATCGATTCTTTCGG
>JBOFIZ010000081.1:0-5456 GCA_051650425.1 Bacteroidales bacterium | reverse complement strand
CCGTCTCCTGTATAGTTTTCGTCTACAAAAATACCTAATGAAGCAGTGGCAGGAGTGTTAGACCATGCTCTGTATCTGGCTCCTGTATGCGATGCATTCAGTTCGCCTAAGATTTCGCTCAATAATTCTGCAAAATCATAGTTATTGTTAATATAAGGCAGAAATTTATTGTAGGCCTCGTGATATCCTTTCCAGTCTATTCCATGAATTTCAGGATCATAGAATTTATCTGTAACCTGTTGCCATGCATGATCATAAATGTATTGGCGCTCTTCGAAAGGTTTATGATTAAATTCAGCATTATAAGAAATATTCGTAACACTTCCTCCCGGCAGACTAACCTTTTTGAGGGTTCCTCCTGCCAAAGCATAAATGTTTGTATAGTCTTTGTCCGGATAGAGACTACCCCAACCAAATCCTTTAATCAAATCTTTATTACTGCCAGACTTCAGATCTCTTTCGATTAGATCACCATTTGAAATATAATACAGTTTATCACCTTTTGGAAGTAATACGGCATCACCAATAGAACCCGATGAGGGCGTTAATCGTATAATGCGGTCCTGAGCATTCGCAGTATCAAATACAAGATCCTGCTTAGTGTCTTTTTTCTTATTCTTTTTCGTTGATGTCGAATCACTTTTCGCTGCTTCTTCCATCAATTGCAAATCCTCTTTTGAAAGCTTAAATGTATCGTAAGCTTCCTCATCCAGGAACATAAGATATAAATCACGGAAAGACCCCCAGCTACCATGACTGCGATAACCCGCTCTGTCGGATGACCACATAACAGCTTTACCGTTCATTACAAACTGAGGCGAAGCATCTGCATAGCCACTTTGAGTCAGATTGTGGATCTCACCGCTACCATCAGCCTTAATCAAAGCAATGTCAGTATTGTTCCATCCTCCTACAGAAATATATTTAGCTAATATCCATTTTCCATCCGGTGACCATTCAAAATATTGATCACCGTCCGTATAAGAGTAATTGTATTTTTTATCTAATACTGTACGTACTTTGCCGTTCTCCAGATTCATAACACGAATAGCAGTACGGTCTTCAAGAAAAGCAATCTCTTTACCATCCGGAGAGATACGTGGCTGGAAAGATGTGATATCACTTTGGGTGACAGGATCTTCTTTTATTTCGGTAGCATAAGTGAAATATTTATCATCCTTGTTAGGTAGTGTTACTTTATAGATATTCCATTTCCCGTTTCTTTCCGATGAAAAATAAATTGTTCTGCCATCCGGAGCAAACTCTACATTTCTTTCTTGTACAGCCGTATTTGTTAAACGTTTCGTTGTCGCATAATCGGATGATGTTACGAACAGCTCTCCGTTATTGATAAAAGCGATTTCTTTACCATTTGGAGAAACAGACATGGAAGATGCACCTCCGGTCAGATTTTTGAATGTAGATTGAGGATCCATATCGTCTGTGATATGAATATTTAGCTTTTCAGGTTTGCCCCCATCTTTCAATGTATAGAGCTCCCCATCATACGAGTAGGAGATAAGTCCGTTTTTACCTATTGATAAAAAGCGTACAGGATGGTCTTTATGGAATGTTAATTGAGTTGCTTCGGATTGCCCTTTTACAAGTTTATATATATTAGAAGTTCCATCTTGCTCACTCAGATAATAAATAGTTTCATTATCAGGTCCCCAAACAGCATTTCTATCTTCACCTTTGAAATGAGTTAGTTTTTCGAATTTCTGATTTTGAGGATTCAAAGACCAGATGTCCCGTGCTATTGAAGATTGCTGATGTTTACGCCATTTATCTTCATAACCTTTTTTATCGGTGAATAAAAGTGTTCCGTTTGCAGGGTTTACGGCAATTTCTTCCATTGTATGTCCCGAATATATGGCAGGTCTTTTGCCATTAACATCGGTTATATAAATCTGAGAAAAAACGCCTGAGGGGAATTGAGATGTTTGTTCTGTTGGTTGAATATTTGAGCTGAAAAGTATCTGACTTTCATTAAGGAATGCTTCCGGATACTCAGCAGATGAATGCGTTGTAATTCTGCGCGCACTACCTCCGTTTGCATCTACAATAAATAAATCCATACTTCCTTCCCGGTCAGAGGCAAATACTATTTTTGAGCCATCCGGTGACCAAACGGGTTTGGTATCATAGGCTGTATGTGTAGTAATTTGTTTCGCAGCACCGCCGGTAGCAGGCACTGTGAAAATATTGCCTTTGTAGGTGAATGCAATGGTTGTTCCATCCGGTGATATACTATTGTTTCGTAGCCATAATGGGGTTTTGTCGGCTGCTTGTCCTGCTAACACGCAAGCTCCGAGACAAGCTGTCAGTACTAATTTCTTCATTGTGTTTATTGGTATTTTATAATTCTGGCTTAAAGGTATATATTTTTCGAAATAATGTACAATTTATAGAAATAAAAAGACTTATCTTGCTAACCGAGGTTATACTAAGATAAGTCTTCCTTAAAAGTATATGATTGCTTCTATTTTTTAGAGCAAAGGAATTATTGTAATATATACACCTGTGATAATTGCAGAAGTTATAACACCTGATATATTTGCACCTAATGCATCACCTAAAATAATAGAGTCAGGATTGTCTTTACTCACGATTTTTTGTGCAACTTTAGCTGTAGTAGGTACACAGCTTACTGCGGCGATCCCAATTACCGGATTAAAGTTTCCACGTTTGATAAAATACATAATGTATCCACCCATAATACCTCCGATACCGGATAGTAATAAAGCAGTAATACCTAATACTAAAAGTTTAAGAACTTTAGGATCTAACAGAATCTTAGCTTCACACAAGACTCCTAATAAGAGTCCTAACATGAATGTCGATCCATACAATAGCGGACCACTTACGAAGTCCATTATATGCTTCATGCCTGATTCGCGAATAGCGACACCTAAAAATAAAGAGAAAAACAGGGGGGAAGCTACAGGGAATAAAAAACAAAGAATCGCACATAAGATAACAGCGAAAGCCAGTTTTATTTTAGCAGGATAGTTTTTTACCTTTGCAGTCTGTTTCATTTTGATCGCCCGGAATTTTTTAGGAACCAATAGTCTTACCAGATAAGGATATCCACCATAAGTTAATCCCAGATAAAGATAAGCTACAACAGTGATAGGAACAAAAAGATGTTTGGCTAATTCCAGTGAGGTAAATAAAACCATAGGACCGTCAGCTCCTCCGACCATAGCTATCGAAGCACTTTCTTTAAGTGTTAGTCCAAGAGAGTGTGCTATAGGTAAGGTTAGAAAAGTACCTAATTCTGCACATAAAGCTAAGAATATGCTTGTAAAAGGTTTTTGTAATAGGAACCCGACATCCAGCAATGTCCCGATTCCCATAAAAACGAAGCAAGCGATCAGTCCGTTACTGAATGTAAGTGTATATACCGGCTGCAGAAAGTTTATTTGCATGGAATTCATTAAAGCATCGGTATCCGATAACATCGGATCAAGGAAAAGATTTCCTAAACCACCCTCAGGCATAAACAGAGTCCCTGCATTAATAGCAATCATACCTAATCCCATTGGTATCATAACCATTGGCTCCAGAACACCTTTCCATCCCAAATATACAAGCAATCCCCCAAGAGTAATTAATGCAAGGCGTGTAACAGCCAACACCCATCCTCCCTCGATCATTGTTCCAAAGCCTTGAAACAAGGTGAAAAAATCAATACTTTCCATAGCTTAAACTGGTTATTTGTCTTTTGATATTTTATAGTCCGGAGCATCCTCTTCATGTTCATAGGAGGGTGTTTGTTCTGATGCTTTAGGCGAGTAATAATAATCCAGGACAGTGTAGTGCGAATCTCCTTTACTCACTCCATGATAGTACTCTTGAATATATTGAGGGTCTCCCGATTCTATTTTTCGTAATAATTGTTTGATTCGTCTGATCCTGATTTTTTTTAGTTGATGTGCTCGTTTTATTTCGTCCTTGTTTAATTCCAGATATTCTTGTTTATCTGCTGCTAGAGCAGTGAGTTTAATGACACCGGCAACTAAAAAACCTATTAGAAAGGTGAAAAGCATCATTAGGAAAGTTGCTAAATAAAGATTGATCATAGTCTTGTAAATATTAGTAAGGTAACAATCAGAAACAATACATATACTAAACTATTGAAAACGTGAAAAGTTCTTTTTATTCTAATATTTTTTCGCATAAAAAAAGAGGGTGCTATAAGCACCCTCTCCGAACGTATTCGAAATCTTTTCGAATCGTTTATCGAAACCTTGAATCTTTATTATTCTACGATTACAACGCGGTTCCAAGCTTCTTTGCTAAATGGTTGTTGGTTAGAACCATCCCATGATACTTTAAGTTGATCAGGGTTTACACCAAATTGTTCAGTTAAGATTTTAGCAACAGCGTTAGCACGTTTTTCTGATAACATCAAGTTATAATCAGCAGTACCTGTTTCTTTATCTGCATAACCTACTACAGTATAAGTTTTGCCAGGGTTAGCATTAATAACTTTAGCAGCGTTCGCCAAGTTCAACATTTGGTCAGGACGAACTTTTGATTGATTGATTACGAATAATACAGTTGTGAATGGAAGATCCATATCTTTAACAACCTCTTTGATTTGAGGACCTTTAGCTTTTTCTGCAGCTAATGCAGCAGCTAATTGGCTATTTTGTTGTTCGCAAGCAGCTAATTGACCTCTTAATTGGTTTACTTGATCATTCATTAAAGCTAAAGCAACCGGACACATAGCATCATAAGGTTGGAAATCTCTTTGTTTGAATTTGTAAGTAACACCTAGAGTGGCACCTAAGATTCCATCAGCTGTTTTGCCATAAGCAACACCATTAAGTTTATCAGCAGCTAATGTACCTTGAAGTTCAAGATTAATATCCACTGCATCAGATACTCTGAATCTATTAATGATACCAAAGTTTCCAGCAATATTATATAAACCTCTTGGCCAATCTAAATTTTTCTTACCGGAGTAAGTATAACCAATACCAAAGTAAGGAATTACACTGTACACACGATATGGGTCATAAGTGCCAAAGATAGACATTAAGTCAAACATGAAATCACCATGTAAGTTATAGTAGTTCCATTTTTGCTTAACTAGACTATTGTCATAGTTTCCATCCTGATAAGGAACTCCTCCCCAACAAGCACTTTTTAGTTGCCATCCATTGATTTTTAAACGGAATCCCCAACCCGGAGCTACCCATTTACCAACTTCAAAAGAAACTTCTGGAGTAATACGATCTTTAAAATTCATTGAAGTTGACATTTCTCCAAAGAACACCTGAGCACCACCTCCGATTCCGATATACATGTTATCAAAGAATCCATTTGTTACATAGCGAGGTTTTTCTTTTACAATCAAAACATCCTCTTCAACAACTTCTGTTTGAGCAGAAGCTTGAGAACTTATTCCGAATAAAAGCCCTGCAGCTAATACTCCTGTAAACAAC
>JBOFIZ010000080.1:0-4587 GCA_051650425.1 Bacteroidales bacterium | reverse complement strand
CGTGTTTCCGCTCCGAATACTTTGCGCACAGCTATTTCTTTACGTTTGTATTGTGCTTCGAAAAGTACAAGTCCAAAGAGTCCGATCACTGCTAAAAGAATCGTAAGGAGTGTCAGAAGGAGAATCAAACGTTCCAGATTAGCCTCTTTCTCATACAATCGGTCCATTAGTGTATCGTAATACTCAATATTAATGATGGTCGCCGGATCAAATTCAGCAAATGTTTCCTGAATCAGCTTATTAACATCAAGCGGATTGACATGATCGGCCATACGTACATACATGATATTTGCCCAATCCCTTATATAATCTTCCTGGATAAAGAAGCCGGTTTCAACTTCTTTTTTCCGTCTTGAAGTCAGAGCAAAATTATTCGTAAAACCTACCACTTGGCCGCGATCTGACAAATAACCGTTTAACTCATCCGAAACATCCAGATCATGAATATCCTTTGTCAGCCTATTGAAAACATAAGCTCCCTTTTTACTCTTCTGCTCACTGATTGTCGGCTTACTTCCTTCAACAATTGAGATACCCATCACATCAAAGAAGTTGTATGTGGCAAACATGGCGTAAAAGAAGATTCGTTCATCTTTCATCGTTGTCACATTTATCATACTATATACATCTTCGGCTGCAAAGCGGTCTGAAGCAAATGCAACATCCGATATCAACGAACTTTGTTTCAGCTTTTGAGCAATCTCATTTTTATGAGTTCTCATCAGAGTCAGATTCCCGGAAATCATTATCACTTTATCTCTGTCAAACCCGGCATCGCTATTCTTCATAAAGGAATTTTGAAGATACAAACAGATGGAGGATGAAATAAGCGCTACGGTAATGATGAGCTGGAAACCAACCAGAACCTTCCTTATAACTTTCCCGCGTGACGACAAACCAAAGTTTCCTTTAAGCACGAGTGCAGGAGAAAAGGATGTCATAAAATAAGCGGGATACAAACCTGAGAAAATGCCTAAAGCCAGAGCTATAATCCAGGTTATCAACACTTGTTTCCAATTGTTCATAACTCCAAGATCCAGCCCTATAAAGCTGAAGAGCTCTGTTTGACTGATCAGGAAGAGCCAAAACACAGCAAGCAGAAATGCAATACAGCATATAACGATAGACTCTGTAATCAGTATTAAACGAATCTTCCTGTTTGTGCATCCAAGTACTTTCTGAATATTGATGGAACGGATCCGTATCGGTGCCATCGATGCATGGAGGTTTGTATGATTAATCAAAGCGATGACAAGAACCAGTATGCCGATACAAATCAAGATATAAAGGATCGAGTAATTACCTCCTTTCGTCACCGTTGGTTTATCGTAATGGACATACAGATCCGTCAGTGGGATTAACTTCAGAGTCATATCATCCATGCTGTTGCTGAATGCCTTCGGATCAAAGTTTTCACACAATTCATCCGCCGCTCCGGGTGTTGACAGGAGTACATACCCGAAACAACAACGCCCCTCCGATCCGTCCATTGCAAACTCTTTATTCAGCGGAATGTATATATCATTTCTTAATTGTGTATTATACGGAAAATCCTGATAAACGGCTCCAATGGTGAAATCCTTGCGTTTGATCGTCCATAACTCTTCCGCCGATTGAAGTTCTTTACCGATTACATCTGTCGTTTCATACAGCTTCATGGCCAGAGATGCGGGAATCATTACCATCTCCGGATTTTGCAAACAGTTTATATCGCCGTTTATAATCCGAAAATCAAACAGATCGGTAATCTCCGGTTCTGCAGAAGTCACATCCGAAAGAAATGCTGCCTTCTCATTTTTTCCGTTCAGAAATCGGAATTCCTTTTTTTTGAGGAAGGGAGGAATCATGACAAGACTTTTCTCGATCAAAGGAGAAGATTCAAAAAATCTTTCCAGAAATAACCTCCGGTGCACATTTTCTAATTCGCCATAAGGTACTTCCACCATAAAGATCCGATCCTTATTCTTATGCATCGATTCAAAATTGAACTCCGAATACACTTTAATAAAAGTGATCATGAATGCCACAAAAGCGACACTCAGTCCGAGAAGATTCAGAAACATCGGCAACTTGAACTTCCGGCATATACTTAGCAAATTCCTAAAGATTAGTTTCATTGTTTTTCATTTTAGAGTAGTTTCTTATACACTCATTCTTTAAAGCGACTTCATTGAATCAACCGGATTCTCCCGCGATGCCTTCCAGGCCTGAGAGGTTACGGTCAAGAGCGTTATTAGTAAAACTAAAGCTGCACTTACAATAAAGACCCATGCATAAATCGGTATTCGGTAAGCAAAGGTTTGTAACCAGACCGATACAGCCCAATAGGTTATCGGAACTGAGATAACGGAGCAACACAAAACCATTTTGACGTAACTCTTATTCAAATCAAACAGAATTTCGCGTGTTTCCGCTCCGAATACTTTGCGCACTGCTATTTCTTTACGTTTGTATTGTGCTTCGAATAGAACAAGTCCAAAGAGTCCGATCACAGACAATAGAATTGTGAAGATAGTTAGCAACAGGATCAATTGTTCCATATTTGCCTCTTTCTCATACAAATGACTTATAATCGTATCATAAAATTCAACGTCAACGACTGCTGTCTGATCAAATTCTCTGAACATTTTCTGAATTAAATTAATTACTTCCATTGGATTCGCCTGTTCAGACATACGAACATACATCACGTTAGAATTCCTCTTCACAAGATCATCCTTTACAAAGAAACCGATCTCTTGTTCTTTCATCCGTTTTGAAGTAAGTGCTATATTATTGAAAAAACCGATTACAGGCGTAGGGGAATCAAAATATCCTTTCAGCTTATCGAGTGGTTTCAAATCATGCAGATCCCGCGTTAAACGATTAAATATGTAAACGCCCTCCTGCGTTTGCTGATCCGCCAAAGTAGGAACAGCTCCATCTATAACCGGAATCCCCATTACCTCAAAGAAGTTAGATGAAACAAAGATTGCGCTAAACGTAAACTCTTCGCCTTTAGGTGTTTTAACGAGATTTATCTGATACGAATCCGAAGCTCCTACTTTTTGCGAAGAAAACGCAACGCCTTCCACCATTGAATTTTGCTTTAAGCGTCTGGCAATCTCTTCTTTATTTTTCACCATGATAGTGTGATTTGATTGTACTACCGCAATCCGGTCTTTATCGAATCCCATATCACTATTTTTCATAAAGGTATTCTGTAAATAAAGATAAACGGAGGCCGAAATAAGAGCAACGGTTATTACTAACTGAAAACCGACAAGAACATTACGAAGAATCCTGCCTTTTGATGATAATCCGAAGCTCCCCTTAAATACCACAGCCGGAGAAAAAGAAGTCATATAATATGCAGGATAAATACCTGAAATTACACCCAGCAATAAAGCAATGGCACATGTTATTAATACCATTGGAATATTACTGATTATGCTCAGATCTGATTCAACAAAGCTTAACAAGGCGCTTTTGTTAACTAACCAGAGTAAAAAGAGCGAAACCAGAAATGCACTAACGCAAATCAATACAGATTCGATAATCAAAAATGTACGAATATGAGCATTTGAGCTTCCAAAGACCTTCTGTGTATTAATAGAACGAATTCGGATTGGTGCCAATGATGCACTCAGATTCATATGATTAATCATGGCAATTATAAGCACAAGTAAACCGATACAAAGAAGAATGTACAGTGTTGCTTTATCCCCACCCTTAGTCATAAGCGGTTTATCATAGTAGAAATACAGATCTTCGAGCGGAACAAGCTTTAGTTTCAGATCTTTGTAATAATCATTACTTACAAGAGATGACTGAAAGTTATCTTCAAGTGTTTGAGCTGCATCCTGAGAAATTAGCATTACATATCCGATAAAGTTACGTCCTTCGTTTGGTCCTGTTGAAAAATTAGGATCCATTCTCAGATAAATATCGTTACTCAGCTGTGTGTTATATGGAAAATCCTTATAGACAGCACCAATGGTAAACTTTTTTTGAGAAGTGGACCAGACTGCTCCTGATGGGATGAGTGTTTCTCCAACCACATCTGTCCGTCCAAATAATTTATTTGCCATCGAAGCTGGTATCATTACTTTTTCAGGATCTTTCAGACATCCAGTATCACCATTTATTATCTGAAAGTCAAATAGCTGTGTAACCTCCGGAGTAACCGGAGTCATATTTAGCACAAATGCTTTCTCATCCTGATTCTGATCTTTTATTCGTATTTCAACATTCTTCAGGAATGGAAGTAAAATAAATTTTTGCTCAATCAGAGACGAACTCTCATACAAGCGTTCAAGGGCATAGCGCTGGTGAATATTATCGCTGATCATGTCTCCGTAAGAGAACTCCACCATAAAGATCCGATCCTTATTCTTATGCATCGATTCAAAATTGAACTCCGAATACACTTTAATAAAAGTGATCATGAATGCCACAAAAGCAACACTCAGTCCGAGAAGATTCAGAAACATCGGCAACTTGAACTTCCGGCATATACTTAGCAGATTCCTAAAGATTAGTTTCATTGTTTCTCATTTATAGAACTTCATTTACCGAATCTACAATCTGTCCGTCAAACAGATTGAT
>JBOFIZ010000079.1:0-5350 GCA_051650425.1 Bacteroidales bacterium | reverse complement strand
TAGGCGCACGCAAAGAGAACATCGTTATGGTCGACAGTAAAGGGGTTATTTCGACTGCCCGTACGGATCTGAATGAATCCAAAAAAGCATTCGCAACCACACGTACGGATATTAAAACATTGGCTGATGCTTTAGTGGGCGCTGATATGTTCTTAGGTTTATCAGTTGCCGATGTGCTTACGCAAGATATGGTTCGCTCAATGGCTGACAATCCGATTGTATTTGCTTGTGCCAATCCGAATCCGGAAATCTCGTATGACAATGCAATGGCTTCAAGACCGGATATTATTTTTGCCACAGGACGTTCGGACTATCCAAATCAAATCAATAATGTTTTAGGATTCCCTTATATTTTCCGTGGTGCACTTGATTGCGGTGCTACTTGTATCAACGAAGAAATGAAGCTGGCTGCCGTTAAAGCAGTTGCTACACTTGCCCGTAAACCTGTACCGGATGTCGTAAATGATGCCTATAATGTAGACAACCTGACATTTGGCAGAGAGTATATTATTCCGAAACCATTGGACCCACGATTACTGGAAATTATAGCGCCTGCTGTAGCTAAAGCAGCTATGGAATCAGGTGTAGCCAGAAATCCTATTACTGATTGGGATAAATACGCAGAACATTTACGTGAATTAATGGGTAAAGACAATAAAATGACTCGTTTATTGGCGGAAAAAGCTAAAAAAGCTCCGAAACGTGTTGTTTTTGCCGAAGCGAATCACATCAATATGTTGAAGGCTGCTGCTGAAGCATATAGCGAAGGTATCTGTTATCCTATTCTGTTAGGTAATGAAGAGCGTATTGAAAAGCTCGCCAATGAATACGGTGTTGATTTAGCTGGCATTGAAATTGTTAATTTGAGACATGATCACGAAGTAGTGCGTAGACAAAAATATGCACGTATTCTTGTAGAAAAGAAACAGCGCGACGGGCTAACCTATATTGAGGCTGCCGAAAAAATGAATGACCGCAACTACTTCGGTATGATGATGGTTGAAACGGGAGATGCAGATGCATTCATTACAGGAACTTATACGAGATATGCCGAAACAATTGAGATGGCGAAAGATATCATCGGTATTCAGGAAGGGTTTAACCATTTTGGTGCAATGAGTATTATCAACTCCAAGAAAGGTACTTTCTTTGTTGCAGATACGCTCATTAACAGACATCCTTCGACAGACACCTTAATTGATATTGCGCGTCTTGCAGAACGTACCGTCGAGTTCTTTGCCCATAAACCGGTGATGGCTATGTTGTCTTATTCAAACTTCGGTGCGGATAAAGTAGGTAGCCCTGCATCTGTAAAAACAGCTGTAAATTATTTACACCAAAATTATCCGGATATGGTTATTGATGGAGAAATGCAGGTGAATTTTGCAATCAATCGCGAATTAAGAGAAGCGACATTCCCGTTCAGTAAATTAAACGGATTGGATGTAAATACGTTGATCTTCCCGAACCTTAGTTCTGCAAATATTGCTACACACATGTTAGCATCGTTAGGTGAAGCCGAAATTATTGGTCCAATCCAAATGGGATTAAATAAACCAATCCACTTTACAGATATTGAAAGTTCGGTTCGTGATATTGTCAATCTGGCTGTTATTGCCACATTGGATGCATCTTGCTCCATTGATCCGAATAACTGCAGATAAGATATGCGAAAGCTTAATCCTTTTCGAATAACCTGCATCATTCTATTATGGTTTCTCCTTGCCTTTCTCATGATAAAAGGCCATGGAGAAATTAACTTTCAGGTTGTGTTTGCATTGGTCGCATCGGGCATAATCGTATTTATTCCTATTTATAAATATCTACGTCGAAACCACGATATATAAAACAAAAGCGTCTGTCTGAGTTTATTCCGGACAGACGCTTTTTAGCTCTATCTGTCCGGTGTTTAATTAGCTAATAAACACGTCTGAATAATTAATTTTCACTACATTCGCTCCATGAAAAACAAATAATAAAATCCAAAACATGAAAATCCCAATCCTTTTAGCTTCATTTTCGCCTTTCATACCTCTGATGGCAAATACCGGCAATCCACAGAGTAATAATTCTAAACCGAATCTGGTTGTTGTAATGGCAGATCAATGGCGAGGCAGTGCTCTAGGGTTTCTTGGAAAAGAACCTGTACTCACTCCTCATATAGATAAACTGGCAAAACAAGGAGTTGCATTAACACAAGCGGTTAGTAATTATCCTGTTTCATCTCCTGCAAGAGCTAGTTTCATGACCGGGCAATATCCTAATTCGAATGGAGTAACAGGCAATTGTAACTCGAATTCTGCACCGGCTGGAATTGAATTAAAAGAAGATGCAATATGCTGGTCTGATATTCTTAAATCAAAAGGTTATACAAATGCATATTTTGGTAAATGGCATTTGGATTCGCCCCGAAAGCCTTATGTAGATTGCTATAACAACAAAGGAAAAATTGCATGGAACGAATGGTGTCCGCCTGAGCGCAGACATGGATTTGATCATTGGGTTTCATACGGAACTTATGACAGCCATTTAAGACCTATGTACTGGCATACAGAAAGTAACCGAGATGAGTTTATTTATGTGAATCAATGGGGACCGGAATATGAGGTCGGACAAGCTATTGATTTTATTGCCAATAGGGATAAGGGTACTCCGTTCGCTCTGGTTATTTCGATGAATCCGCCTCATACACCTTATGATGCAGTGCCGGAAAAATACAAATCTTTATATCAGAATCTCAATATAGACTCTCTGATGCATTCTAACCCCAGAGTCCCGGATCCGGACACTCCAATGGGAAAGAACTACAAGCAACACATCGCTGACTACTATGCATGTATGAGTGGTGTTGACAACGAGGTGGGTAGATTGGTATCCTATCTTAAACAAGAAAATCTCTTTGACAATACAATTTTTGTATTTACATCAGATCATGGAGATTGTCTGGGAATGCATAATCAGGTTACAAAAAATAATATATATGATGAATCTATGTGCATACCATTCATCATTACATATCCCGATAAAATTAAACCGAGAATAGACCATAAGACGTTGATTTCTCTTTCAGATTTCATGCCAACTATCCTTTCGTTAATGGATTTAGAAGAGTTTATTCCCGAAACTGTAGAAAGCAATAATCTTAAACAGGCTATTATAAATGGAAAAGGAAATGTTATAGGACAACCCTATTTCAGATATAACAATGACAATGGAGAGAATCAATTAATTACAAGTAAAGGGTTGAGAGATTCGAGATATACGTATGAATTAAATTTCAATGGCACAGAAATTACCGGAGGACTTCTTTTCGACCGTATGAAAGATCCTATGCAATTAAACAATATATTCGGTAAAGATCCGAAAACAGAAAAAAGGCTACGTGCTAAACTAAAAACGCTACTAATTAAAGCCAATGACCCCATGCATAGTTATTTGTAATTTCAGAACAAAAGAGAGGCTGCCTGAAAACTTCAGACAGCCTCTCTTTTGTATATTATCTATATTTAGTCTTCCTGAGAAGTTACTTTACCGAATATTACTAATGCAAATGCCGCAATCATCGCGATACCCGCAAAAACGAACCAGATATAATGAGCGTTTGCCGATGCTGCAGCCCATTCTTCATGAGTTGCAAACAAGGTAGGATCGGGACAATATTTACTTAATAATACTCCCGAAATTGCAAATCCAAAGATATATGAAAAGAATGAATGCAGGTGAGAGAATCCTAAGTACATTCCTTCTTCTCCCTTCGGAGCCTGTAAAGAGAAATATTCTAAGAAACGAGGTGAAATAAATGTTTCAGATAATGCCTGGAAAACAATACCTACAACCATGAAGAAAGCAATCGGGTGCATGCCTAATATCTCCTGATCGGAAGGGAACATATTACCCATCGCCATGACTAACGCTGAAATCGGAATAATAAACATACCTACTGTAATCGAAGATAACGCCGTTTTCTTTGCCATTAAACGAGTAACCAGATTCACGGTAAGAACAACCACAAACGGATTAACATTCGCATACCATGCCGGAGAAGCTCCTTCACCCGCCATACGTAATACATATTTAGGCATTGTTGCATACAACTGTCCTTGCACTAACCAGAATCCACTTACAATTAATGTCAATATTAATAATTTGTAATTTGTACATACCCCGGCCAAGCCTTGAAGTGTTTGCTTCAATGATTTTCCTTCGCCTTGATGTTCACTTGACTTATACATGAAGTAAATTGCAATGAAGGCAAGAAGAGTCATTGTTGCAGAGAAATAATTCAATACAACCAAACCTTCACTACCCATTGATTTACGTAGAGGATCAACAACCATTTTACCTGTAAAGGCTCCGATATTTACCATCATATAAAATAACGAGAATCCTTTTGCTCGGGTATCAGGTGTCGTTTCTTTAGCTACAGTCCCGGAAATTACAGATTTAATAAACGATCCACCGATCATAATAACAACCAATACAGGCACAATATTCCATTTCAACCAACTCTCACGAAGACCTGTAAATGTCGTATCTTTAGCATAAGAAACCAAACCTGCATTTTCACATAAAGTCGGGAGAATCCCTAAACCGGCATAACCGATCGTTAAAAGAGCAAAAGCTAAAAGCATTGATTTACGAAATCCGATTTTATCGGCTATTGCACCACTAAAAGTTGGAAGAAAATAAAGAATCCCGGAAAATAACCCGGAAATAATACCAGCCTCAATGTCGGAGAATCCCAACACATCTGATAAATAAAGCGTTATAACAATAAAAACAGCATAATAAGCCATACGCTCAAGCAATTCTACGCTATTTGCGACCCAAAACGCTTTAGAAAAAGTGATTTTTGACATAATAGATTTTTAATTATTAGTATTAGTTCTTTGTCCTGTTCGGGAACGAAGATAAGATTAATTCTTTAAATATCCGCTATATATCATTAAGAAAGGACTTGAACAGAATGTAATGCTACCGTAAATGTTAATATTGATCGCTAATGAACATTTAAAATAATGCAGGTGTTATTATTGTACAGTTGATAACAAATAGACTTTAAGCAATATTTTTTTTTGAGGAAAAAACAATTTATTAGATTCTGTTGTTATTATCTCGATTCTTATCAAACCAGATGATTTGAATCAATCAAACAGAAAGGAAATAAATACATATTATATTTAACCTAAACATTAAACAGATTATGAAAAAGTTGTTTACAGGAGTATTAGCTGCAGGGCTTTTATTCGGAATAAGTTCTCAAGCTTCTGCTCAAACAGAAGTTGTTGAAGAGGATGTTTTGATTGTAAAAGAAAAACCTCGCTATGTAACAAATGGATTCTTTGATAAC
>JBOFIZ010000078.1:0-27735 GCA_051650425.1 Bacteroidales bacterium | reverse complement strand
CTCAGACTAATACCTAAAGTTGGCACAATCGTTCCCGACTCTTGTCTGATTGTTTTCATCCGATAACGCTGTTGATCCAAAGGAGCATCCGGATTCTCAATAATGCCTGTACTCAGCAATGCATCGGGATCCCGGTATTTGGTATTCAAGGCATTCTGCAAATCTACATATACCCCGAACATAAGTTTACGGAAGAAAAAGAATTTATCTATACGTAAATCGAGCTGATTGAATGTTTTCAATCGCTTGCTATTGTATTCGGCATAATTTAAAACCGGCCTTTGCGTTGCATCCCAATTTATCTTCAGTGAAGATTCTTCCAGGTCAAACGGAGTGTAAGGTGCTCCACCAATTAATCGAAACCGTGTACCAATTTTCCAGTTTTTGGGTAAATCAACACTACCTGTAAATGTAAACAAATGACGGTTGTCCCAGGTAGAAGCAATATATCTGTCTAACTTAGGTGAGAAATTTTCACTTCTTACCCATGTGTAGGAAGCCATCATATTGAGACGTTTATAGCCAAACCAACGACCAAATACTTCAACACCATATGAGCGGCCTTTCCCGTTTGACATTACCGGCTCATTCCCAAATACACCATAATCATTTCCTTTACTGAATAAAGGAATGGAATCTATCAAAGAAATCAGACTATTACCATATTTCTTATAAAAACCTTCGACACTTAATTGCAATGATTGATTAGGCAGATATTCAAATCCGGCAACGATTTGGTCATTATAAAGCATTTTCAAGTTATCTTTATTAACCATCAAACCATCCTGATTTTTATACCCCATCACGGTATAAGACGGAAGTTGATAGTATCTGCCTACACTCGAATTGAACGATAGATTTTCAAGCAATTTATATGAAAAAGCTAAACGCGGGGACAGATGCTTATACCACTCTTTCATGTATTTATTGTAGTCATTCCAGTCAGTACGTAGTCCTAATGATAATGTAAATCTCTCATCCAGGGACATGTAAGAGCCAGAAACAAAAAGTCCATATTTATTTATGTGTAAACGGGAACTATAGTCAATTGGCACAGGCAATCCGTTCTCAATAACAAATTGATTTGTCGAATTAAAATATTCGGCAAATTCGTAACTTAGACCTTCTGTTAATTTAAACTGTCCCAAAGAACTGGTATTTTCAAAACGAAATTTATTTTCAGCTTCCGTTGAGCGATAATTGATGAGCAAAGGGAGCTCTTTATCGTTATTGAGATGTTTAAGATTTTTGTTATTGAAGCTGTTTCTGCTCAAAACATAAGTTTGAACATGCTTTCCTGCATAGTGTTTGTAGTTGACCCCCAGCGTATAAGTATTTTGTTTTATTCGCGGTAGGACAGACCAGACATATTTCTTATCATCCGAAAATCCCGCTGTGTCTTTATTGAGTGTCATATCATCAATCCCTAGTAATCCAAGTAAAGTAATTTCGTTTTTCTTATCTATTTTATATTTCACCTTAAATTGTGAATCTATAAAGTTTGGCAAAAATGGCAATCCAAGTGCTTTAAATAACAGCTGCAAATAGGATTGGCGTGCAGAAAACTGATAGGTTACTTTATCTCCTATATGTCCGTCTAAAGTAAGTCCAATTTCCGAAGATCCGACTACAAGAGATTGATTCTGATGAGTAGCATCACCATCTTTCAAAGAAATATTCATAACAGAACTTAAGGCATTTCCTCTATTGGAAGGGAATGCTCCTAAATAAAAATCAATATCCCGAACCAAGTCTGCATTTATAATACTAACCGGACCACCCGATGCTCCCTGAGTAGCAAAGTGGTTTATATTAGGTACTTCAATCCCATCTAAATAATAACGATTTTCAGATGGGCCACCCCCTCGAACGATCAGGTCGTTGCGATAACCTGAAGGTGTAGATGCAACACCAGGAAATGATTGGACAACTCGTGCAATATCACGGTTTGCACCGGGACTTTGTTCAATTTCTTTAAACCCGATTTTCTTATTTGAAAGGGGAGATTCGGCCGTTTTACGAAAAGGAGAGACAGTAACTTCGACCTGATTAAGTTGAGCTACATTTTCTTCCAGCTCAACAGACAGTCTTTCGCCATGATTTACCAGCATAAATTCAGGAGATACCCAAGTAGTATATCCAATGCCCGATACCTGGATACGATAAACTCCCGGGGTTAAATCATTAATACGAAAATAGCCTTTATCGTCAGTCGTCGTACCATCGGTTGTCTTCCAGATAATGACATTCATAAAAGAGAGCGGCTCTCTTGTCTGCTTATCTATTACAACACCCTCAATATAAAGGTTTTTTGTTGATTTGGTCTGACCAAATACCGTTGTAAAGAATGTAAGTACAAAAAGTAAGCACAAAAGTTGTTTATTCATAGTGTAATGGTAGATTACTCTCGCAAAACATCTGTATATCTTTTGCAAAAGAGTTGTGTTTCAGAATTAATTTCCGGTTATATCAGCAATTGAACATTTCATTATAGGATGTACGAAATTTGCTGCAATTTCTTTGAGAGGTTCTAATACAAAATCACGCTTATGTAGTAACGGATGCGGAATTGTAAGGGTCGCATCAGTAATAACATCTTGTCCATAGAACAATATATCAATATCTATAAGACGATCAGAATAGACCCCGTCTTCACTTTTAGTTAATCGTCCTAACTCTTTCTCTATACTTTGAGTAACGGAAAGAAGTTGAAAAGGAGTAAGTGTTGTTTGTACTTCAACAACCATATTAAGGAACTTGTTCGTTGAGTCGAATCCCCAAGGCTCTGTCAGATAAAAAGCGGATTGACTCGTCACAGAGCCAACCCGCTTTTGTATTTCTAATAAAGCATTTCTTAGATTAGACTCCATATCACCAAGATTTGTTCCTAATCCTAGATAAACTTTAGTCATATCCGAAATAATTAAATAATTAGCATTGCATCACCATACGCACCAAAACGGTATCCTTCTTTAACCGCTTCTTCATATGCTTGCATAATTAAATCATAACCTCCAAATGCAGCTGTCATCATCAATAATGTTGAGTATGGCAAATGGAAGTTCGTAATCATGGAATCTGCAACTGTAAACTCATATGGCGGAAAAATAAATTTATTTGTCCAGCCATCAAAAGCTTTGATACGTCCTTCTGTAGTTACCGCAGTTTCTAAAGCACGCATTACAGTTGTACCAATAGCACAAATACGTTGATTTGTATCTTTTGCATGATCGACCTGACCTACAATGGTATTATTAATAACCATTTGCTCTGAATCCATTTTATGCTTAGTCAAATCCTCAACGTCAATCTCGCGATAAGCACCTAAACCAGAATGTAAAGTAACAAAACCTTTTTCGATTCCTTTAATCTCCATACGCTTCATTAATTCACGGCTAAAATGCAAACCTGCAGCAGGAGCTACAACAGCCCCTTCATGCTCAGCAAAGATTGTTTGATATCTGTCAGCATCTTCCTCGTTAACCGGTCTGTCGATATATTTTGGAATTGGTGTTTCACCTAAAGCAAAAAGAGCTTTTTTGAACTCCTCATGACTCCCGTCAAATAAGAATCTCAACGTACGACCGCGAGATGTAGTATTGTCAATAACTTCAGCAACCATTGAGTCATCATCGCCAAAATATAATTTATTACCAATACGGATTTTACGTGCAGGATCAACAAGGACATCCCAAAGACGATGTTCTTCATTCAATTCTCTAAGTAAGAATACTTCAATACGAGCACCTGTTTTTTCCTTATTTCCATAAAGACGAGCCGGGAAAACTTGAGTATTATTGAATATAAAAAGATCTTTATCATCAAAATAACTAAGTACGTCTTTGAAAACCTTATGTTCAATTTCACCGGTCTTACGATCAACGACCATTAAACGTGACTCATCACGATTGTGAGTTGGTTCCAGAGCAATAAGCTCTTCCGGTAATTTGAATTTAAATTGGGACAGTTTCATATATTTATTCTTTATTTTTTATCTCTTCTTTGAAAATCTCATCTACTTGCTCAATCTCTAAGCAATCTTCTAGCCGGATATCACCGATACGGGTGCGAATCAGACCGATTAAATGTCCTCCGCTGCCTAAGGCTGTACCGATGTCGCGCGCCAAAGCCCGGATATAGGTACCTTTACTGCAAACAACTCTAACCTTGACAACAGGAAGTTGATAATCAATAAGTTCGATATCATCAATAACAAGGATTTTTGGTTTAAGTTCAACCTCTTCACCCTTTCTTGCGAGATCATAAGCACGCTCCCCGTTAACCTTACAAGCAGAATATGCCGGAGGGGTCTGTTCGATTGTTCCGATGAAAGTTTTTAATGTCTCTTCGACCTGCTCTTTTGTGATATGCTCAAATGGATAAGTCTGATCTATCTCTGTTTCCAAATCAAAAGAAGGTGTAGTTGCTCCTAATTGGATAGTTGCTACATATTCTTTCGTCTGATACTGAAAACTCTCGATCAATTTGGTTGCTTTACCTGTGCAAATAATCATTACACCTGTAGCAAGCGGATCCAATGTTCCTGCATGTCCCACTTTTATTTTTTTTATCTCCAACTCTCTTGATATACGAGAACGAATGCGTTTCACCAACGCAAAAGAAGTCCAGTTCAAGGGCTTGTTGAAGTAAAGAATTCTTCCTTCTGTAAAACTCATTAAATAATTTCTAAATTATATCCCATCATTAATAAAACCAGCAAGACACCTCCTAAGATAATTCGGTAGTATCCGAATAATTTAAATCCATAGCGAGTCACATAGCTGATAAAAAACTTGATCGCCAGCATTGCCACAATAAATGCAACGACATTACCAACAATCAAAGACCCCATATTCTCTTGCAATACATTCATTCCATTTGGATCAAGAATCAGCTTCAACAGTTTATAAGCTGTTGCTGCGAACATCGTCGGAACAGCAAGGAAGAAAGAGAACTCAGCAGCATGCTTACGTGTAAGCCTCTGTGTCATTCCTCCTACAATTGTTGCCATTGATCTTGAAACGCCGGGAATCATTGCAATACATTGGAAAAATCCAATATATAGGGCTTTTTTTTCTGTTATCGTTTGATTTTCATCAGTCTTATTAAACCATTTATCAACAAATAGCATAATAATACCTCCTAAAACTAACATAATTGCCACCACCCAAACATTTTCCAAAAATGAATCGATGATATCACTGAACAGCAATCCGAAGAAAGCTGCCGGAAGGAAAGCTATAAATAGCTTCCAGTAAAAATCATATTTATAAAGAAAACGTTTTACATAAGTTGCGAAACGTTGTGTCGAACTCTTATTTTCAAGTCCTTTCGGATCAAAAACTTTACAGTCATTTAATTTAAAAAACTGTTTCCAGTAAAGAACTACTACGGATAGAATAGCTCCGAACTGAATTATGACTGTAAATGCCTTTACGAAATCAGTACTCGGTATCCCTAAAAATTTCTGTGCTATAATCATATGTCCTGTCGATGAAACAGGCAAAAACTCAGTTAACCCCTCAACAATCGCCAGGATAACCGTCTGTAATAAATCCATTGTGTGCTGTGTTTTTTAGAATAAAGAAGTAAGTTTTATTATTTTGATTTAGGCTTATGCATGATCGAAAAGATCATCATTACAAAACCGATAAAACAAACAAATGGTGCTACGATAATACGTCTCGCACTAAAAATATCAGGTTCAAATGCCTGATCTGTTGAGCCCGGACCTGACATAAGAATAAAACCCAAGATGATTAAGGCTACAGAAATCGCAATTAATATATAATTACTTTTTCCGAAAGGGAACTGAGAATTTTCCATATACGTTTATTATTTCATGTTTTAAACTAAAAATAGTTTATTGTATTTCATTTTCAGATATTTATTGACTGCAAAATAAGCTGATATACCTGTCAGAAGTATTCCTGCAATTATCACAACTAAAACTGTAGCAATCATAATATCCATATTTATTAACTCAATGATACCATCAACTTCATTATTGATTCCATAAAGGAGAGCAGCAAGCATGCCGTTTGCAAGCAAAGCCGCAATGATACCACTACCAATATTTCCCCAAATAAACGGTGATCGAATAAAACTGTCTTTTGCACCAACCAGTTTCATGGTGTAAATAGTAAAGCGCTTAGAATAGACAGTCAGACGAATCGTATTACTGATAAGTGCAAAAGAAATTATCATTAGCACAGATGCCAGAATGATAAAAATAATACTGATACGTCTTACATTATCATTTACAGCCTGAATCAAATCTTTTCGATATAGAATATCACGTATATCGGTGTTTTTTTTCAGAGCCTTTTCTATTACAATAATACTATCGTTATTGGCATATTCAGACTTCAATTTTATCTCAATAGAAGCAAGAAGAGGATTGAATCCAAGAAAAGCTTCAGGATCTTCACCCAATTCTTCTTTTAGTTCTTCAAGAGCCTGTTGCTTGGATATATGCTGTAATTCTTTGACGTACGGTGCTTTTTCAAGTTGTTTAGTCATTTTCTGGATTTCACTCTCTTTGACATTATCGCTGATGATAATCGAAAATCCAATATTTTCTTTCACATATGCTGATAAATCATGTGTTACCAAGATCAGCAATGTCGTCAATCCAAGTAGAAAAAGAACCAAAGAGGTACTTATAGTCGAGGTTAATTTCGCATTGAAAAATGATGCGGATGTTTGCGTCTGTTTACGGCCCATTCTTTCTATTGTTTTATTAAAGACTGTTTACACCTAAGTTGCTTGCAAAAATAAAAATATTTTCTATAGTGATCAAAACAACGAATTACAAAATCTGTCTGTTCACCTTTTTTACGGATAAAATTGTATTTTAACTTGCTTGAATCGAATTGAAAGATTTATTTTGGGAAATATATACATATGAAAAACCAATAATCCGGAAAACGGATATTTATTATGTAATTAGAATTAAACCATTTCTCCGAATGGAGTCTAAGTAAATAGAGATTTGCAAATCGGATATTCAGAAAAAAAATAATAGATTTGCTCATCCCTGATCAATCAAACACTATGATGGACAAAACAGATAAAGAAATAATTGAAAAGATTCAGAATCCATCGCAGCGAAAAGACGGTTTTTCATTAATAGTAAAACACTATAGTGAACGATTATACTGGCAAATCAGACGAATGGTTTTATGTCATGAAGATGCCAATGATATTCTTCAGAACGTTTTTTTGAAAGCGTGGATCAATATTGAGCTATTCCGGGGTGAAGCAAAGCTTTCGACATGGCTTTATCGAATAGCTATAAATGAAAGTATCACGTTTTTAAGTAATCTGAATAAGAAAAATAGTCTTAAAGCGGATGATCCTGATGAAATTCTGCTTTCGCGCTTAGAAACTGATCCTTATTTTGATGGTGATGAGTTACAATTCAAATTACAGAAGGCTATTCTTTCGTTACCCGAAAAACAACGTATTGTTTTCAATATGCGCTATTTCGAAGAGTTAAAATACGAAGAAATTTCTGCCATACTGGGAACTTCAGTCGGAGCATTAAAAGCATCTTATCATCATGCATCCAAAAAAGTAGAGGAGTTTATTATAAAGGACATTTAAACCTTTTACTTTTTTGATTGTCAAATAACTAACAATCCATTTTGATTTAAAAATTTATCAATATGAAGAATTTATCCGATCTGAAAAATTCAGAGAGGTTCAAAAAGGAGTTTAAAGTTCCAGAAAATTATTTCGAAGATTTTTCCGAAAAAATGATGGATCAGCTACCCGATATTGAACCGGTATTTGAAAACGAACCTATATCCTTATGGAAGCGTGTACGTCCAATTATGTATATGGCAGCTATGTTTCTTTCTATCATTTTTACGATACGTGTTTTCGTAGGTGAAGGAAAGAAAGTTGAGCAGGATACTCTGCGGAGTTATGTCTACTTAGGTCCTGATGAAATTATTGATTTTGATTATCCGGATGAGGTAAGTTATGATGATTATACTATTGCTAATATGGATGATTACACATTAATAGAGTCATACGCGACATTAACCTCTGATAATCAATAATTATATCCATAAAATCAAATAATAATGAGCAAAATATTTAAAGTCTGCCTAATATTTATTTTCTTTGCTTCAAGTTTTCCTTTATCAGCACAACAACGTAAAGGCGGACCTTCAAAAGCTGAAGTCGAACGTTTTAAAGCAGAGAAAAATGCATTTCTTGTACAAGAAGTCGGAATAACTTCAGAAGAAGCCGGTTTATTTTTTCCTTTATATGAGGAAATGCAAACCAAGATTTTTGAACTACAAAGAAGTACACGCATTAAATCACGGGCATTAAAAAATAATCCGAATGTGACTGCAGAACAATACAAGTCTCTCGTTTTTCAAATGATCCGGCAGGATTGTGAAAAGGCAAAGATAGAAGAGGAGTATTACAAGAAATTTGAAAAAATTCTATCACCCGAGAAACTGTACAAACTGAAGAATGCAGAGAACAAATTTGCTGTCCATCTGTTTCACCGTAGAGGGAATGGTAATAAATCTCCGGGTAATAAATAAAATTGATAACCAGGAAGCTTTATGTTCGAGTTTAACTCTCAACATAAAGCTTTATTTGTAAATAAAACGACGATACTAATGAAAAAGATTCTATTATTTATGTTGATCTTTGCTCCGTTTGCATTATCAGCACAGCAACTATCCAAAGCTTCCAAAAAGCTATCTTTGGCAGAATATGCGATATCAAACTTTTATGTTGATAAAGTGGACGAAGATAAATTAGTAGAAGATGCCATTGTCGCTCTATTAGAAAAATTGGATCCTCATTCAAGTTATACATCTGTAGAGGAAACAAAAGAGTTTAATGAGCCTTTACTCGGGAATTTTGACGGAATCGGAATTCAGTTCCAAATCATCAAAGATACACTTTTTGTAATTCAGGCTGTACCAGGCGGGCCTTCTGAGAAAGTAGGAATTATGCCGGGCGATAAAATCATAGAGGTGAATGATACAGTTATTGCTGGTGTAAAAATGAAGCAGACTGATATCATGAAACGATTAAGAGGTAAAAAAGGTACAGTTGCTAATGTGAAAGTTAAACGCAACAATAAACAAGATCTCATCTCCTTTAAGATTGTCCGTGATAAAATTCCTATTAATAGTCTGGATGCTGCATATATGGCAGAACCAACTGTCGGATATATTAAAATCAATCGTTTCGGAGCAAATACACATGAAGAATTCGTTGAAGCTGTTATGAAGCTACAAAAAGAAGGTATGAAATCTCTCATTGTAGACTTACAAGGAAATGGTGGCGGCTTTTTAAATGCGGCTATTGATATGGTTGACGAGTTTATTGGTAAGGATAAACTAATTGTCTATACAGAGGGGACTAAACAGAAAAGAGAAGAGGCATATTCAACTGACAAAGGATTGCTTAAGGACATACCGGTCGTTTTTATGATTGATGAGGGTTCTGCTTCAGCCAGCGAAATTATGACAGGTGCAATCCAGGATTGGGATCGTGGTGTTCTGGTTGGTCGTCGGTCATTCGGAAAAGGTTTAGTTCAAAGGCCTATTCCACTTCCTGATGGATCTATGATCAGATTAACCGTAGCCAGATATTATACTCCTTCGGGAAGAAGTATTCAGAAGCCTTATGGAGAAGGAACAAAAAAATATTACGAAGATCTGCTGAATCGATATAAAGGTGGTGAGCTTATGCATGCAGATAGTATTCATTTTCCTGATTCTTTGAAAACAAAAACATTGGTTCAGAAAAGAACTGTATATGGAGGCGGTGGAATAATGCCGGATGTATTTGTACCGATTGATACTACTAAATATTCGGATTACCACCGAAATTTAGTTTATAATGGAATTATGAATCAATTTGTAGCAACTTATGTCGATAAACATCGTGCTGAATTGAATAAGAAATATAAAAACATCTCTGTTTTCGAGAAGAATTTTCAGGTAACTCCAGAGATGCTTAAAAGCCTTGTAAACATGGCTAATGATGAGAAAATAAAATTCAATGAAGAGCAATATAATCAATCTAAAGACATGATTTCATTGCAGCTCAAAGCTCTAACAGCAAGAGATCTTTTTGATACAGCAGGGTACTTCCGCATTATCAATGCCTCTGATGATTCATACAAAAAAGCGCTGGAAATTATAAAAAATCCAACGCTGTATAATCAATATCTGAAAACAGATAATTCACACTAATCAATTGTTTGATAAGATAAGAATGCTGCACTATTCAGTGCGGCATTTTTTCTTTTATTATGCCACCATTTGTTTGCATAATGTGAAAGAACAGCACTTCCTGCTCCGATTGCTAATCCTGCAGCTACATCAGAAGGGTAATGAACACCTAATTGCATACGTGAATATCCAACTGACAAAGCCCACAAAGAAGCAGGAGCAATCACATACCATTTTGGATATACAAGACTTAAAGAAGTGGCTACACTTGCTGCCGATGAAGAGTGTCCGGATGGAAAAGAAGGACTCCCTCCATCTGAGCGTTTAATAATATATCCCGGATATTTATCAAATGGTCTTTTTCTATCTATTGTGTACTTCAAAGCCTGTGTTACGACAACTGATACTGCTAAAGATGCTGCCACCTCAATGCCATCAAATGTCGCATCTTTATCTTTTGAAATCAAGCCATAACCAATAATACCTGCAGGAATCAGATAGGGAAGAAATTCAGCAGATACAGAGGCTGCTTTACTAAAATTGACTGCACCTTTCCCAGGAGATTTTGTCAGACGATGCAAAAATTTTGCCTCCCGGGTTTGAGAATACGATAATTGAAAGCTTAGTAATAACGATAGTAAAAGTAAAAAATGTCTCATTCGTTTAATAGTATTTCAGTTGCTGCATCAGAGTTATACAGAATATAATCGAAGGGCTTATCCACTGTTTTAATATCTGTAAATAAGGTTCTTACGAAGATTATCCAGATCTTTATCTGTTAGTCTCCATTCTTTTTTAAAAAATTTCTCAACAGATCCGTATTCTTTACGAATACGGGCAAGCACATATTCTGCAGTTGCTCTGTTAGCCGTAAGTAAAAGAGTCATTGCTTCCTGGCTGTCAGGATCTAGTTTTTTTACATTCTGAGCATGTGTCGCCAGATTCAAATATGGATTTATACTCAAGTAGTCTTCTATAATCAATTCTTCCTCAACGCCAAGATAAGCTAATAAGAGAACAGATAAAAAGTCAATCTTTTCTTTAGCATATTTTGCCGATATTAAAACAGGGTAATTATCTGATTTTGTTAATATTTTGACAATACGGGCATATTCATTTGTTTTCTCATCTATCAGATAATTATATAAATCCTGTTTATAAAGCATTACATCTCCGCGTTTACACTCATTACGTAAAATAAGATCATAAATTTGTCCATAGCGTTTTAGCTTAATAGGAACAGAATGAACATATGGGAATATTTTATAATATAAAGGGTTTATTGATTCTGGCTCATCTTGCATTGTTATAAAAGTCTTAACACCCATCTGTTTCAGCATTTGAGCTGAAATAGGAGCAATATCGGTAATCTGAGAACTACGAAGAATTTTCCCCCAAGCGACTTGCTCTCCGTTATTTGTCCGATAACCTCCCATATCCATTATATAATCAATACCAGGGACACGAATAAACCGGTTTGATGTTATCTCTCTATAAGAGTCATTGAAACTTAATACAAAGAATGCACGCTGACCCTGATTTTCTACAATCTCAGTATGTCCGCTGGCAATATTAACTTCCTGAATAGGATGTTTAAGATCAAATTTAGACGGTTCTAAATCGAAAAATTGATAGACTTTTAATTTACCTTCAATAGGAGGCTGTACATCCCATCGAAGTTCATAGTTATTCACGTTATTCATTTCACACATAGTGATAACATCTGTTCGTGTCGTGGCACACGACGCAAACACAAGACCCAAGAGGGTATACGTAACAATATGTAGGTAAAATCTATTCATAAGCTAACTATTTTAATACGAAATAAATGAATTAAAAGTAATATTGCACGGTATTTCAGATATTTAACAGAGAATTGAAGGATTATAATGTTATGCGACAATTTTTAGTATGTTTATTCTGCATTTCAATCGGATATACATATAAAATATTGTACCTTAGTGTCTCAAAAGTTTTTCATTATGGCACAACCTCTTGCAGAACGTATGCGTCCACATAAACTGGACGATTATATAGGTCAAAAACATCTTGTTGGCCGTGGTGCTATTATTCGCAGAATGATAGAATCAGGTAATATTTCCTCATTTATCCTTTGGGGACCTCCTGGTGTGGGTAAAACGACATTAGCACAAATCATATCTCATGAACTGGAAGTTCCTTTTTTCACATTAAGTGCGATTAATTCGGGAGTGAAAGAGGTTCGCGAGGTAATTGAAAGAGCTAAAAGCCAGCATTTTTTCAATTCGCGCAGACCTATTTTATTTATAGATGAGATTCATCGGTTCAGTAAGTCTCAGCAAGATAGCTTATTAAATGCTGTAGAATCGGGAATTGTTACTTTAGTAGGGGCTACGACAGAAAACCCGTCATTCGAAGTGATTCGTCCTCTCTTATCGCGCTGTCAGATTTACACGTTAAAACCGTTGGATGAATCGGATCTGAAGCAATTACTCTATAGTACGATCGAGAAAGATTTTGAATTGAGTAAACGCAAAATAGAAATAAAAGAGGAAGAGGCTCTTTTTAGGTATGCCGGAGGAGATGCCCGAAAACTTCTAAATATAATAGACTTGATTTCTTCTGCTATTCCCGAAGGAGATATTCTTATTACGGATAAGCTTGTAGTCGATTCGCTACAACAAAATCCGGCTGAATATGACAAAAACGGTGAAATGCATTACGATATCATTTCAGCTTTCATTAAATCTATTCGTGGAAGTGATCCTAATGCAGCTGTATATTGGCTTGCACGCATGGTTGAGGGAGGCGAGGATCCTAAGTTTATAGCTCGCCGGCTAGTAATATCTGCGGCCGAAGATATTGGACTGGCAAATCCGAATGCCTTGTTACTGGCTAATGCCTGCTTTGATGCATTGCAAAAGATTGGTTGGCCAGAAGGACGTATAATTCTTGCTGAAACTACCATCTATTTAGCATCAAGTCCTAAAAGTAATTCTGCTTATCTTGCTATTGACGATGCAATTGCTTTAGTTAAACAGACAGGAAATCTTCCTGTACCATTACACCTTCGTAATGCTCCAACCCAATTAATGAAGGATATGAATTATGGAAAAAGTTATAAGTATCCGCATAATTATCCGAACAACTTTGTAAATCAGCAATATATGCCGGATGCTATTCAACATGCCCAAGTATGGACACCTCAGAGTAATCCGGCTGAGAGTAAGTTAGATGAGTATTTAAAAAGGCTGAAATAAAAATATATATTTGCCATTAAAAATAAAACCCGCTAAGATTTAAGTCTCAGCGGGTTTTATTTTTTATTTCACAATGGAAAAATCCAATTGTTTTCTTTCCAGATTAGCTCTGGCTACTTTAATACGGATAGCATCGCCCAACGAATAAATTTTCTTGTTGCGACGGCCTACAATACGGTAGTTTTTATCATCAAATTCGTAATAGTCATCATCCAGTTCACGTACCGGAATCATCCCTTCACATTTATTTTCATTAATCTCTACATACAATCCCCATTCTGTAACACCGGAAATTACGCCATCATAAACCTGACCTAAGCGTTCAGACATATACTCTACTTGTTTGTATTTGATTGATGCTCTTTCAGCACTTGCGGCTAAAAGTTCCATATCTGTTGAATGTTTACACAACTTCTCGTATTTTTTCTCTGTCACCGAACGTCCGCCTTCAAGATATTTTTCAAGCAAACGATGTACCATCATATCGGGATAGCGTCGGATCGGAGATGTAAAGTGCGTATAATATTCGAAAGCCAAACCATAGTGCCCAATATTTTTCGTTGAATAAATTGCTTTAGCCATAGCACGGATAGCAACTGTTTCAATCAGATCTTCTTCTTTCTTGCCTTGAACATTATCAAGTAATTTATTAATTGATTTTGAAATATCAGTATTCGCTCCCTCTGTTTTCAGTTTATATCCAAAACGTCTGACCATCGTAGCAAAATTCTCCATTTTTTCCGGATCCGGTAAATCGTGAATTCGATAAACAAAGGTTTTTGGCTCTGTGTTCTTATTTTTGGGTTTAGCTACAAATTCAGCAACTGTTCGATTTGCAAGCAACATAAACTCTTCTACAAGTTTGTTTGCTTCTTTAGCTACTTTAAAATAAACACTTACAGGTTTCCCTTTTTCATCTATCTCAAAACGAACCTCATGACGGTCAAAGTTAATTGCACCATGATTAAAACGATTCTTGCGTAACTTTTGTGCAAGATCATTCATTACTAATATTTCTTCTTTAAAATCGCCGTCAGCACCTTCTATAATTTCTTGCGCTTCTTCATATGTAAAGCGTCTGTCGGAGAATATAACTGTACGACCAATTCTGTAATTCACGACCTCTGCCTCTTCATTTATTTCAAAGATACATGAAAAACAAAGTTTTTCCTCATGCGGACGTAATGAACAAACACCATTAGAAAGTCTTTCAGGCAACATTGGGATTACACGATCTACTAAGTAAATAGATGTTGCTCTGTTTACAGCTTCTTTGTCTATAACACTATCTGGCTTGACATAATAAGTTACATCTGCAATATGCACGCCTATTTCCCAATTTCCGTTTTCGAGTTTACGAATCGAAAGGGCATCATCAAAGTCTTTAGCATCTTTAGGGTCAATGGTAAACGTTGTAACCTTTCTGAAATCTTCACGCTTCTCATATTCCTCTTTTGGTATTTCATCACCAATTTTATCTGCTAATTGAGCGACTTCTTCAGGATAGGAGTAAGGCAATCCGAATTCAGCCAATATTGCATGAATCTCAGTATTATTTTCTCCTACATCTCCTAATACATCAATAATCTCCCCAATTGGATTTTTACGATTTTCCGGCCACTCAACGATTTTAGCAACTACTTTCTGACCATTTTTACCACCATTCAATTTGTTTTTCGGTATAAAAAGATCATTAGCTAAAACTTTACTATCTGTAATTACAAATGCATAATTGTCAGATACGTCTAACACACCGATAAAACGTTGCTCTGCTCTTTCGAGAATTTCCATGATTTCAGCTTCAGTATCTTTTCCTCTACGTTTAGCATAAACCATCGCCTGAACTTTATCTCCGTTCAGTGCATTTTTAGAGCGTCTTTCCGGAATAAAAACTGGCTCACCACCTTCTTCAGGAATAAGCATATTCTTACCATTGCTACGTCTTTCAAATTTACCAATAACAATATTACCACGAGATTTGATACGGAAACGACCTAAATCAACTTCTTCCAAAAAATCTTCAAGGGTTAACTGATCCAATATATTGACAACGAGTTGTTTCTGAGGGGTTGTTTTAAACTCTAATCCTGCGCAAATCTGTTTGTAGTTTAAAATCTGGGTTGGAGCCAACTTAAAGTAATCAATCACTTTATTGATTATCTGAGACTTTTTAAGCCTCGCTCCTTTATTTCTCTTTCCTTTTTCTTGTTCTTTCTTAGCCATAGTATCACTATTTATATGTTTAGATACGATGAATTATTCTTTCTGAATTAAACGAGTCATGCAAACCGATAGTTCAAATAAATATTGGAAATGAGAATGTTATAATAATTCCATGTTTACTGAATCTATTTAACTCGTATCTTCTGCTCATATACAGAAGTTTACTTTACAAAGTAACTAATATTTAAAGATAAAACTTAACTTTGCATGAATTAATTAGCGATTAAATACAATCTTTTTTCGCCATTATCACGGATTTTCTTTTACAAGTATAGCATTATGCAACGTATATTAGTCACAGGTGCCGGAGGTTTTATCGGTGGATTCATTGTCGAAGAGGCATTAAACAGAGGATTTGAAACTTATGCCGGAGTACGAAAATCAACCAGCCGCGAATATCTGTCCGACTCCCGAATTCAATTTATCGATCTGCCATTCCATAATCGTGCGGAATTAACAAAAAAACTCCAGGAATGCAGAGATCAGTTTGGTGGATGGGACTATATCATTCATAATTTGGGCGCTACGAAAGTAAAAAAGACAGAGGATTTTGACAAAATCAATTTCGATTTTGCGCGGAACTTTGTTGAGACATTAATTGAGCTGAATATGAAACCTAAACAGTTTCTTTATATCAGTACATTAGGTGTGTTAGGTCCGGGGAACGAATCTACTTCCGAACCTATAACCCCTGAGAATGCTTCTGGCCCGAATACTGCTTATGGACGAAGTAAGCAAAAAATGGAAATGTACTTAAAATCGCTTACCGATTTTAACTACGTAATTATTCGACCGACAGGAGTTTATGGTCCGCGTGAAAAAGATTATTTTCTGATGTTTAAAACCATCAAATCCGGTTTTAACTTTATTCCGGGATTTAAAGAGCAATATCTGACTTTTATTTATGTCAAGGATCTGGTAAAAGCTCTTTTCCTATGCATAGATAAACAAATCTGCCGTAAAGAATATAATCTTTCTGATGGCCAATGCTATACATCTTCACTGTTTTGCGAGATCGTAAAAAAACGTTTGAACAAACAATGTGTTTTCAATATTAAGTTACCTCTGACCTTGGTAAAAGGGGTTTCAATTGTTGCAGAGAATATGGCTAAAATAGCAGGTAAAACCAGTACGCTTAATGGAGATAAATACCGGATTATGAAGCAACGTAACTGGAATTGCGATATTTCAGACCTGAAGAAAGATACAGGATTCCGGGCTGATTATGATCTGAAAAAAGGAGTGGATGAAGCAATTTCGTGGTATGAAGAGAACCAATGGTTATGATCGAAAGTTTATATTATGAACGATATATATAAAACAATTGCTGATCTGTCAGAAGGATGGTATAAAGAGAAAATGAGTAAGTTTATTTCTTTTGCCATTCCTGTCGAAACGGTAGAGGAAGCGAAAGAACAAATAGAAAAATACCAAAAACAGTATTATGATGCCCGCCATGTCTGCTGGGCATATATGCTTGGTCATGAGCGGAAAGAGTTTCGTTCGAATGATAATGGAGAGCCTTCAGGTACAGCAGGAAAGCCGATTTTAGGACAAATCAACTCTCAAGAGCTAACAAATATTCTGATTGTCGTTATACGCTATTTTGGAGGGGTGAAGCTAGGAACCAGCGGACTAATCGTTGCTTACCGTGAAGCTGCAGCTGAAGCGATAAATAATAATAAAATTATAGAATGCCTGGTTGAAGATGAAACAACGGTTATTTTTGAATATCCTTTCATGAATGATATAATGAAAATAGTGAAAGATATGGAGCCGACTATTCTCTATCAACGTTTTGATATGAATTGCGAAATGACTTTACGCATTCGCCGCTCAGAAATAGATATGCTGAGAGGCAGACTCGAAAAAGTCGAATCCGCTTATTTAAAATAGAAAGGAGTTTTTACATGCTTGATACGCAAAAAATAAGAATGGACTTTCCGATTCTGGATCGGAAAATCTACGGAAAAGATTTAATTTATTTCGATAATGGAGCTACTACTCAAAAGCCGCTCTGTGTAATCGAAAAAATGAATGAATGTTATTTGAATCAAAATTCAAATATTCACCGTGGTGTTCACCATTTAAGCCAGGAGGCGACAATGGCTCACGAAGAAGCACGTAAAAGTGTACAGAAATTTATCAATGCTGAGCATGATTATGAGATTATCTTTACCCGCGGTACAACAGAGAGTATAAATCTTGTAGCTTTTGCTTTTGGTGAAGCCTTCCTGAAAGAGGGAGATGAAGTGATTATTTCAACTATGGAACATCATTCCAATATTGTTCCATGGCAAATGCTTCAGAATCGCAAAGGGATAAAGCTTCGTATTATCCCTATTAACGAAAAAGGAGAATTGGATATGGAGGCCTTTAAAAACATGTTTAATGAACGTACAAAGCTGGTATCAGTAATGCACGTTTCAAATGTTTTAGGAACAATTAATCCGATTGAAGATATTATTCACATCGCTCATAGTCATGATGTCCCTGTATTAATTGACGGAGCTCAATCCATAGCACATACTAAGGTTGATGTACAGGCATTAGATGCTGACTTTTATGTTTTTTCCGGTCATAAAATTTATGGTCCCAATGGTATTGGTGTTCTATACGGAAAAGAAAAATGGTTAAATGCTATGCCTCCTTATCAGGGAGGTGGCGAAATGATCGCAACTGTATCATTCGAAAAGACGGTTTACAATGAGCTGCCTTTTAAATTCGAAGCTGGTACACCTGACTATGTCGGATCTGTTGGATTAGCGAAAGCTCTGGAGTATGTTTCTGCAATTGGCCTCGAAAACATCGAAGCATACGAAACAGAATTGCTGCATTACGCAATGGAAGGTTTAAGTAAAATTGAGGGAATTCGCTTCTTTGGAACATCCGACCACAAGGGTGCTGTTATCTCATTCCTGGTTAAAGATATTCACCACTATGATATGGGAATGCTTTTAGATAAACTGGGGATTGCTGTTCGCACAGGACACCACTGCGCACAACCCTTAATGCAGCATTACGGAATAGAAGGGACCGTTCGTGCTTCTTTCTCTTTCTATAATACGAAAGAAGAAATTGATACGTTTATCAAAGCAGTTCAGCGTGTAAGTAACATGTTCTAAGCTCCGATATATATTTTAAAACAGGAGGAAGTCTTAACAGGCTTCCTCTTTTTTATTACTGTACGAATAAATAAACTTACCGAACTTCGGATTAAATAGTTGGTCGTGAGTCAATAATTTTTATTTCCTTTGCAACTTCAGTAGAAAAATTTCGCTAATTAACGCTAGTAAACTTCATATAGAATGTATTCGAAAAGTAAGAATCTATTAATTATTATTTTATTAAGCTTTTTGGCCATACTGCCATGGATCGGATTAAATAGCTTCTACACAAAAGGTGAGCCTCGCGAGGCATTGGTACCTCAGGCTATGCTCGAAACCGGAAACTGGATTCTACCTCAACGATACGGAGATGCATTTGCGACAAAACCGCCCTTCATGCACTGGTTTTCAGCATTGGTATCTTTACCTATGGGCGAAGTAACAGAGTGGTCAGCCCGTCTGCCGGTTGCACTGAGCGGTATCGGAATTATTATTATGACTTTTATGTTCTTTGCAGGAAGAGTATCAAACAGACAAAATCTGATTGCAGCCCTCCTGCTTCTCACGTCATTTGAAATGCATCGTTCAAGCATGGAAGCCCGTGTTGATATGCCTCTGACATTTTTCATGCTGTGTGGCATGTATCTACTCTACAAGCGCTATGAAAATCGACTAAAAGGCTATGCCATCCCTATCGTGTTAAGCCTTAGTGCCGCATTCCTGATTAAAGGTCCGGTCGGTGCTATTTTGCCTTTAGGCATTTATGGTCTGTTCTTACTTTATAAGCGCTTCAATTTTTGGAAAGTATTCTTTGATGCCGCTAAAATAGGCGTACTAACATTGATTATCCCGGGAATATGGTATGCTGCTGCTTTCAAAACAGGAGGCCAGGAGTTTATCGATACGGTATATACAGAAAACATGGCCCGTATGACAGGCTCTGAAGATACCGGGCACAAAGGGCCGATATACATTCATTGGGTTTATTTGCTTATGGGATTCATCCCATGGGGAGTTTTATTAGTTCTTTCCGTTTTCAATATCAAAAAAGCTTATCGAAAAACAGAACGAAATGTATTCAAAGATCTATGGCTACGATTTAACAACCAACCTGCAATCCTTCAATATACATGGATTGCTGCTATAACAGTAATTCTTTTCTATTCGATACCGACGAGTAAACGACCGGTCTACACCTTGCCAAGCTATCCGTTTTTCGCCATTCTATTTGCTCAATGGTTTGGTTATCTGATAGATCAGAAAAAGAAGACCATTACAATCGTTTCTCTTTTTCTAAGTAGTATTGCTTCTTTAGCAATGCTTTTAACTTTAGCTTCATCATGGGGGGTTATTGATTTAGTCTCTATCGGAAATCTACTGAGATTAGATAAAGAGACCATGTTCAATTTGAATATCATTCAGCCTCTGTGGAAAAGCAATATCTGGTATAGTTACCTGTTTATTTTAATAAACTTAGGAGCTTGCGGCTGGGTGATTCGTGCATATAACAAAAGAAATTTCCAGTCCATGTTCTACGGAGCAATCGGGGTTATGTTTTGTTTAAATCTTTATTTGGATGCATATGTTTTACCGGCTATTAAAAATGGTATGTCGCTAAAAGAGTTTGCTCTGGAAACTAAAAAATTGGCAGGAGACAATACAATTTATATGCCTTCTTATAACTCTTTGCGTTTCTATGTAATAAATTATTATCAACACAATCAGTTAAAAGATTTCGAGAAACTAAAACCAGAGAACGGGTATATGTATATTGCTGATTTCAATTATGACGAAATCCGAAATACAAATTCCAATTACACATTTGAGATAATCAAACAAACCCCACATAGATATAACGATTTACGTAAGATCGTTTACTTTGTCAAATTTGATAAGAAATAAGAAATATGAAAGAATTATCAATCATCATAACGGTCTATAACGAGGAAGAGAACATAAAACCAATGATCGAACGTGTTACGCAAGCAATGGGTAATTTTGATTACGAATTATTGTTTGTAAACGATGGATCAAAAGATCGAACATTAGAAATGTTAGAGAAATATGCGACTGAAAAGGTGCGTATCGTTGATTTTATGACTAATCGAGGACAAAGTATTGCTATGCGTGCAGGAATCGATAAATCAACAGGTCGTTATCTGGCTTTTTTGGATGGAGATTTGCAGAATGATCCGGATGATATTCTTCCGATGCTTTCTTTGCTTAAAGACGAAGGTCTGGACGTAGTTATGGGATATCGTAAAGACCGGAAAGATAATGCCATTATTCGTAATTTTCCAAGTAAAATAGCAAATGGACTCATTCGTAAAGTGACTAAAATACAACTTAAAGACGGAGGATGCTCTTTACGTGTATTTAAGCGGGAGTATGCAGAAGGACTTGACTTGTATGGCGAATTACATCGTTTTATCCCGGTATTAACTATCATGCAGGGTGCTAAAGTTAAGCAAATACCAGTCAGACATCACGAAAGAATGTTTGGTACATCCAAGTATGGCTTAAGCCGTATATTTAAAGTTTTACCTGATTTATTGTTTATATATTTCATAAAGAACTATCGTTTAAAACCCATGCATTTCTTTGGGAAAGTAGCGTTTTTCTTATTGACATTTGCACTTCTGAGCTTGTTATTTCTTCTTTGTTCACCATTTTATGTAGTATTTTCACTCTTCACGCTTTTTACTTTAAGCGGAATCATAGTCTCTTTAATGGGTATTATGGCAGAGGTACAAATGCGCATATATTACAGTCATGACAAAAACAGACTTTATCAAATTAAAAATGGAACAAGAAGAAGTTAAAGCCAAAAGCAAAAAAAAAATCTGGCTTTTGCCAATCAAAATTATAGTATCATTTCTGGCTATCTATACGATTGTCAATAATATAGAATGGGACGAGGTTTTGCCAACACTTTTGATTTGTAATAAATGGTTGCTCATTGCTGCATTATTCCTTTATGCGCTGTCAAAAGCCGCTTCGTCCTATCGGTTAAATCGCTATTTTAGAGAAATTCCAGTAGACATTTCTGAAAAGAACAATCTGAGGCTTTATTGGCTCGGTATGTTTTATAATCTGTTTCTTCCGGGTGGAATTGGTGGAGACGGATACAAAATATATCTGATAGGTAAGACCTTTCAGGTTAAACTCAAAACGACTACGGCAGCTGTATTAATCGATCGTCTGAATGGAATGAGTGCTATTTTATACATTCTTCCCGCCAGCTTTCTTTTTGTTCCTTTTCCTGTATGGGTGAAACTAGCAGTACCTTTTGCAATCGTACTTATTTATGTTTGTTATCGTATCTTTTTGAGATTTGTTTTTCCTCGTTTTCTAAAAAGCGAACCATATTGTTCAGGATTATCTATTGTTGTTCAGTCTTTGCAATGTATCGCAATTTTTGCCATTTTGCAGAGCCTGGGGGTAGATAAAGATTATGCTGAATACACAATACTTTTTCTTATTTCATCGTTAGTTTCAGTATTACCTATTTCAATTGGAGGTATCGGACTCCGAGAGTTGGTATTTATGGCAGGGAGTAGTTATTTTAGCTTAAATCCGACTTTGTCTGTATTAGTCAGTTTTATTTTCTATATGATTAATGTAATCGTTTCCTTTGCGGGGATCTATTATCATTTTTCAGATTTTCAATTAAACACAAATGAGGAGATAGTTTAAAATATCTATCTGAACAGAGCTATAATTAATTAATTCAGATACAATGTCATAAAAACCGTTAAAGAGGATTGATCTGTTAGCGAAAAATGTAATTTTAACGGCTAAATAAATTCGTGATATCAAATGAGAAAAATCATATCATTTTGTCTTCTTTTACTCCTTTTTGTGTCATGCAAGAAAGGAATTATCATATCCGGAGATGAAATTGTACGTGTAGGAAATGATTTTTTAACCCGAACAGAGCTGGAAAGTTTCTTGCCTGATGGTATTCCTCCGGAAGACAGCGTCCGGTTAGCTGAAGAATTTATTCAAAAATGGGTCGACAATGAGCTTCTTTACGACGTAGCTACTAAAAATGTTCCTGATCTTGCCGATATTGAACGTAAAGTACAGGAATATAAGCAGGATTTGATTATTCATCATTACCGCATGCTATTAGTTAATGAACGGGTTGCTGACGAAATTTCAGAAAGCGATATCCGTAATTATTATGACGCACATCAGAAAGACTTGATTTTGGAGGAGCCACTGTACAAAGGGGTATTTTTGAAAGTCAGAAAAACAACGCCTAACATTGCATCCCTCAGAGGTTGGATGAAAAAAATAACATCGGAGAATCTTGAGAAGATCGAGAAATTTACCATCAAACAAAGTATTGCGTATAAATACACGGGAGATGATTGGGTTAGCCAAGAGGACTTGCATGAATATTTACCCTTACAAAGTAAATTCAATCTTAGCAAACCGGGGGAAGTTAGCGACGAGGAGTATATCTACTTCTATAATATCAGTGAATCTCGTGAAAAAGGAAACGAAATGCCACTGGATTATGCCCAAAATCAGATCAAAGAACTACTTTTGAAGATAAAAGCGACAGAATTATTATCTTCGCAGCAAAAAGAACTATATGATAAAGCTTTATCAAATAAAAAGATAGAGTACTTTTACGAACGAAAAAAATAATATTCACTTTCAAATATAAAGGAGTATAATGTATAAAAAGATCTTTCTATCGTTTTCCATGATACTTTCGATGTTCATCGGAAACGTTAAAGCACAACAAAATGTTATTGATGAGGTTGTGTGGGTTGTTGGAGATCAAGCTATTCTTAAATCACAGATTGAGGAACAACGCTTGCGTATGCTTTATGAGCGAGAAGAAATAAACGGTGACCCATATTGTGTGATCCCGGAACAAATAGCCTTGCAAAAACTGTTTCTTCACCAAGCGACATTAGATAGTATTACTGTACCTGAGACTCAGGTTTTAGGAGAAGTAGAAAGACGTATGGCTTATTTTACGACTGAAGCCGGAGGTAAAGATAAGCTAGAGGAGTACTTTGGTAAACCTTATGCACAGATTCGTGACGAAATGAAAGATATGGTACGAGATCAGTCAGTCGTTCAGGAAGTACAACGTAAACTTGTCGGTAATATCAAAGTAACGCCTGCCGAAGTAAGACGCTTCTTCAGTAAACTACCAGATGATAGCATTCCGTTTATTCCGACTCAGGTTGAAGTGCAAATAGTTCAACTAGAGCCTAAGGTTCCTCAAGAAGAAATCGATAAAATCAAAGAACGATTAAGAGATTATACGAATCGCGTAAATGAAGGTTCATCATCTTTTTCAACATTAGCACTTCTTTATTCTGAAGATCCGGGATCTGCCCCTAAAGGAGGTGAGCTTGGATTCATGGGCAAAGGACAACTAGTTCCTGAATTTGCAAACGTTGCATTCAACCTTACTGATCCGAAACGCGTTTCTAAAATAGTTGAATCCGAATTCGGGTTCCATATTATTCAGTTGATTGAAAAACGTGGAGACCGCATTAATGTTCGTCATATTCTGCTTAAACCTAAAGTTTCTGATGAAGCTATTACTCAATCGATCAGTCGTCTGGATTCTATCCGTACAGACATCGTAGATGGCAAGTTCTCTTTCGAAGAAGCTGCTCAATTTATCTCACAGGATAAAGACACACGTAATAGCCAGGGGCTTTTAGTTAACCCTAAAACAGGAACTTCTAAATTTGAAATGCAAGATCTTCCTCAGGAAATTGCCAAAGTTGTTAATGACCTTCAAGCTGGTGAGATCTCAAAACCGATCACGATGATCAACTCAAAACAAAAAGAAGTAACTGTTATTGTTAAACTGAAAAACAGAACAGAAGGACATAAAGCAAATATGGCAGAAGATTATCAGGCTCTAAAAGCTATCGTTGAAGATTCTCGCCGTGGAGATATTTTGGAAAAATGGATTCGCAAAAAACAACATGATACATATATCCGTATTCGTGATGGTTATCAAAACTGTGATTTCCAATATCCGGGATGGATTAAACAATAGATTCTATGTTCAAATTTAATAGATGGATACAAACGAATAGATATAGAGTGCTTTCGAGCGCTCTAAGTCTGTTCGTTTTTTGTCTGTATGCACAAAATACAAATTCGGAGACTGCAGGATCCGAGAAAGGTAAAGTCCAAAAAGTCATTCTGGAACATGCTAATAAATTATCTTTTGATAAATTAGTTACGGGCGATGCACAAGTTCTTCGTGGAGATGTCCGCTTCCGACAGGAAGGTATGTATATGTTTTGTGATTCGGCTTACTTTTATGAGGCAAATAATTCTCTGGATGCTTTTGGTAATGTTCGGATGGAACAAGGTGATACACTGTTTGTTTTTTCGGATTTTTTGCGATACAACGGAACTTCTCGTTTAGCAGAGTTACGTTATAATGTAAAAATGGAAAACAGAGATGTAACTCTCTTAACAGACAGCCTGAATTACGACCGTATGGTTAATGTTGGTTATTATTTTGAGGGAGGGGTATTGACAGATCCCGAAAATGAATTAACTTCATACTACGGACAGTATTCACCCGACACAAAAATGGCCCGTTTCAATGATAACGTAAAACTTATCAACGAGAAATACACATTATATTCAGATACACTGGATTACGACACAAATACACGTATTGCAGATATTATCGGACCATCAACTATTATTTCTGATAGTAACACTATCTATTCCTCAAGAGGATGGTATAATACACTGGCAGACGTTGCAACACTTTATGACCGTTCTTCAGTTGTAAGCGGTGAGAGGGTATTAACGGCTGATACTTTATTTTATAACAGAAATACAGGTTTTGGAGAAGGTTTTACCAATGTCGAGGTTTCGGATACTGTTAAAAAAATGACTTTGTATGGTCAATATGGATATTACAATGAAATTTCAGAACATGCCTTTGTAACTGATTCATCCTGGTTAATGGACTACTCCAGACCCGATACACTCTATCTGGCAGCAGATACATTAATGACTTATCCAGATTCGACTTTTCGCGTAATGGAAGCAATCAAACGTGTAAGAATGTTTTCAGAACAATCGCAGGCTGTAGCCGGCAAGGCCGTGTTTACCTCACGCGATACACTTTTGAAAATGATGGATGACCCGATTCTTTGGAATGAAAGTTATCAGGTTTTCGGAGATTCAATCCTGACTTATATGAATGACAGCACAATCGACTGGGCACATATTAAGAACTTTGGTTTTATAGCCGAGCATATTGACTCCTCTTACTTTAATCAGATATCGGGTAAAGATATAAAAGGTTATTTTAAAGAGGGCGATCTTAAAACTGTTCTTGTCAGTGGTAATGTCTTATTAAAATTCTATCCACTTGAATCGGATGGGGTTATTACCGGTCAATATAGTGGAGAAGCTTCTTATTTAAAAGCCAATTTGAAGCAGAAAGAATTAGAGAAGGTTGTACTTTGGCCTTCACCAAAAGGTCAGCTAGTGCCTTTACACATGTTGAAAAAGAATCAATTTTTCTTGAATGACTTTCGCTGGTATGATTACCTTCGTCCGGTCGATCGATATGATATTTTCCGGGAAGTTACCAGAAAGCAGGAAGATGCGCCGGTGAAACATATTCGCCGTTCACAAAAGAAATAATTAAAACAGAATAATTATGGGACTTTTTTTCTTTTACAATCAAAAGAAACCAAGAGGTTTCAATCATAAACCGATCTATTTCGATCCAAAAAAGGAAGAGTTGGATAAGCGAATTCAAAAGGTAAAGAAAGAGATGGGGATGGAAATTGATGAGTCTGAATACAAAGCAGACTTGAAAGGAGCCTTCCGTAACGATCTGCATCACATGCAAAGAAAAGAGGATAATCCTCACAAGTATAGCTCGTCTACGAATATCCGATTAGCGGTTATCCTTGCGGGATTACTACTACTGATGTATGTTCTTTATTTCAATAATTAGTTATAGGAAAAGACAATATTCGAAAGCACAAAGTTGTAAAGTCAAATTATTCTTTGCAACTTTGTGCTTTCTTGTAGATATAAAAGATATAGTTAAATCTAAAAACCGAACGCTTAAAAGAGGTTGAATATGAGTGATATTATACATCTTCTTTCCGATGCCGTTGCCAATCAGATTGCTGCGGGTGAAGTAATTCAGAGACCAGCTTCTGTCATAAAAGAGCTGGTTGAAAACGCAGTTGATGCCAAAGCGACCAAAATTCAGGTTCAGGTAAAAGATGCCGGAAGAACCCTTATTCAGGTTATTGACAACGGATGTGGTATGAGTGCTACTGATGCACGTATGGCCTTCGAAAGACATGCAACTTCAAAAATCACCAAATCAGCAGACTTATTCGCCTTACAAACAATGGGGTTTCGTGGAGAAGCTCTAGCTTCTATTGCTGCTATTGCTCAGGTAGAGTTACGCACACGCAGAGCTGAAGACGAACTTGGCTCGGAAGTCCATATCTCCGGTTCTATTGTTGAGCGCACTGAACCTGTATCTTGTCCGGTAGGTAGTAATTTTCAAATAAAAAATATCTTTTATAATGTTCCTGCTCGCCGTAAGTTTCTCAAATCAAATCAGACAGAGCTAAGTAATATCATACAGGAATTTGAACGTATCGCATTAGTCAATACGGAAGTTTCATTTATTCTGAAACAAAATGACACAGAAGTCTTCAACCTTCCTGCTTCCGGACTCCGCCAAAGAATTGTCAATACATTTGGTAAATCGCTGAACCAACAACTCTTACCAGTTGATGTTGAAACATCGGTTGTGAAAATTACCGGATTCATAGGTAAGCCTGAATCTGCACGTAAAAAGAACCCATTACAATACTTTTTTGTTAATGGAAGATATATGCGTCATCCATATTTCCACAAAGCTGTAACTCAATGTTACGAACCTCTGTTAGGAAATGG
>JBOFIZ010000077.1:0-4516 GCA_051650425.1 Bacteroidales bacterium | reverse complement strand
TGATAACAGACATATGAATACGAAAGATTATATCTCTTCGGGAAGAATATTTCAGGTGAAATTAGCAATATCTTTATCTAAATGAGACATATTATAATTGGATTAATTGCATTTGTTTCGTTTTTATCCTGTACAGAGCATAGCAAAGTAAGCGAACGAAGCAGCAATAGAATAGTAGTTGATGCATTAGGACGAGAGGTATCAATACCAGACTCGATCAGTAAAATAGTTTGTATAAGGCCGTCAGCGATACGATTAGTAATATATGCAGGTGGATTACCATACATTTGCGGCGTTGAAGAATCTGAATTGAAAAACAGGGATTATACCCATCTATATGCTTATCCTCAGTTAAATCAACTTCCATCTATCGGGCCCTCTATGGGAGGAGATCCCGAATTGATCTTAGCCTCCTGCCCGGATGTGATTTTTATGGCTTCTACAACCAAAGCAGATGCCGATGAGTTACAAAATAAACTTCATATTCCCGTTATTACACTTGAATATGGAGATATAGGAAAGAATCGTGAAGTATTCTTTAATTCATTAAAACTGATTGGTGAGGTATTGGATACACAGTCTCAGACAGATTCATTGACTGGGTACATTGAAAAACAGATCAATGAATTGTCGCAGAGGGCAGCAGAATCTGCTAAAAATGTAAATGCTTATATCGGAGGTATTTCATATAAGGGTACAAAAGATATTACATCAACCGATCCCTATTATGCAGGTTTACAAATGGTATTGGCAAATAATGTGGCAAAGTCAATAGATCCGCGCTATATTTCTCCGATAACAGGTACCTATATAGACATTGAAGCTTTAATAGAATGGAATCCCGAAGTGATCTTTATTGATCAACATGGAGTAGGGTTAGTCAAAGAAAACTTTAAGACTCAACCTAAACTGTTTGCATTATTGACAGCCGTAAAGGATAAAGCGATTTATAAAGTCTGGCCATATAATAACTATCATTCTAATTTTGAGGTAATGCTTATGAATGCATGGTATATGGGGAAAATATTATATCCGGATCAATTTCAGGATATAAAAATTGTAGAGAAAGTTGATGAAATATCTGAGCATTTTCTTGGTGTCCCTGTAGGTGAACGTTTATCACAAGAGTGGGGTAATTATTCTGAAAATAGTATTCTATGAATGAAGATCAATTAATCATTAAATACAAACAGCATCGTAGCAGGCATAAAGCCTATATTTCCTTAATGCTTCTACTTTTGGTTGCGGGAGGACTTATAGCATTAGTTTTAGGCGGAGGTGCTGTGGGGTGGGAGCACCTTGTTGATTTATTACAGGGTAAATCGACTGCAACATCAGAATTAATACTTTTACACGTACGTCTGCCACGTATAGTGGCAGCCATACTCGCCGGAATGGCTCTGGCCGTTTCAGGTTCTGTTATGCAGATTTTGTTGCGCAATCCTCTTGCTTCGCCTTTCACTCTGGGCATTTCTAACGCTTCGGCATTTGGAGCAGCATTAGCTATTGTTTTCCTTGGAGCAGGCTCTGCGGTACAAAAATCGGGGGATATGTTTATTGTAGATAACCCTTATATAGTTACAATTTGTGCATTTATAGGGAGTTTAGTAGGACTGACACTCATTTTGCTAATAGCAAAAGTACGTAAATCTACTCCTGAAACCATTATTCTGTCTGGTGTAATAATTAGCTCTTTGTTTGGTGCAGGTATAGCTGCCATGCAATACATTGCAAATAATGTTCAGTTAGGTTCTATTGTTTTCTGGACATTTGGAGATTTAGGTAAAAGTGATTGGTTTAAATTATTATACGTATCCATAATTACTATTCCTGTTCTATTTTACTTTTATGCAAACAGATGGAATTACAAAGTACTCAGGGCAGGAGATGAATATGCCGTTAGTCTAGGAGTTAATGCTCAGAGATTACGTATTATGGGGATGATTGCAACGTCTTTATGTACCGCGATTGTAGTTTCATTCTTTGGGGTGATTGCATTTGTGGGACTTGTTGTTCCTCATATTGTTCGCCGTATTATCGGGACCAATGAAGAATTTTTGATACCTGCCTCAGCTATTTTCGGAGCATTGTTTTTGATGATTTGTGATTTGACAGCCCGATTACTCTTTTCCCCCGTAATTTTACCAGTTGGCATTATTACTTCGTTTCTGGGTGTGCCGGTTTTTCTTTTTTTCTTACTTAAGCGTGATGAAAGATGAATATTGATATAAATGACGTATCATTCAAATATGATAGTATAGATGCTCTTAAGAAGGTGAATGTTTCCATCAGTAAAGGAGATCTGGCTGTGATACTTGGTCCGAACGGATCGGGTAAAAGCACGTTGCTAAAATGTATGGATGGTATTTTAAAGATACACTTCGGATGTATTGAGTTTGATGAAAAGAATCTGAATAATTATGATTCTGATCAGTTGTCAAGGGTTATTGCGTATATTCCACAATACAATGAAGGATTATATGGAATGAGTGTTTTTGACGCTGTCTTGTTAGGACGTAAGCCATATATCAGATGGAAGCCTTCCGATTCGGATTTGAGTAAAGTGGCAAAAATTCTGCGAGCATTTAATTTGGAAGATTTAGCCATGCGGCATGTTGATGCATTAAGTGGAGGACAGCGGCAAAGAGTAATGATTGCCCGGGCAGTGGCACAGGAGCCTTCAGTCCTTTTACTTGATGAGCCTACAGCTAATCTGGATCTTTATCATCAGATGATGGTTATGGAATTACTTTATACACTATCCCATCAAGGCATAACGGTTGTAATAACCATGCATGATATAAATCTGGCTGCGCGATTCTGCACACAAGCACTTATGCTGAGAGATGGAGTTGTTTTTGCATCAGGAGAACGCTCAAATGTTTTCACACCTAAAAACATAGAGGCATTATTTGATGTTAAAGTAACAGTACTGAATGATGCAGATGAGATTTATATCATCCCGCATAGAATGAATAAGGATAATAATATACAATAAAACAAGGATTTATGATACAGATTGAGCCGATAGGACATGTTGTTAATGATTTTGATTTATCAACTTCTCCTGAATTGATAAAAGAATGCATATCACGTATCTTTTTAAATGATCAATTTGCAGAAGGATTAGCAGAAATTGAGAAATGTGAGTTTTTAGATGTTTACTATTTCCTGGATAAAACGACAGATATAACTCTGACTGTTAAATTACGCAATGGCGAAGAGCGGGGAGTATTTGCTACCCGTTCTCCGAATCGCCCCAATCATCTGGCACATACAACTGTGAAATTACTGAGAAGAGATAACAACATATTATGGGTCACTGGTCTTGATGCGTTGAATAATTCTCCTGTACTGGATATTAAATGCTGTGATACATCTTTATTTGAAAAAGAACTAATTCATAACTCTATTTCTAAACAGGACCCTCGTATTGATATACTTGCAGATATCCGTTCTAATAATTTATCGGATCTGTTAATAAAGGCAGGGCAAATACATGGTCATCTTTGTCCGGGACTGGCATTGGGAGTTTATGCTTCAACATTAATCGTCCGCGATCTCTTAAATCAAGGAAAAGATCTTACGAAATATACTCTCACGACCTATATGCAAAATTGTCTGGTAGATGGTATTATGTTTATTACCGGAGCTACTCCAGGGAGCAAACGCTTTTTTATGTTACCTGAGAATCAAATGCGTTTTACTTTACTTGATGAGAAAGGTTCAGGATGGGATATGCGTTTAAGTAACGAATCGAAATCGTACATGGATGAAAGTATTGATCCGGACTTACCTTTGTTAGATCGAGCATTTATGACATTGGAACTAGATTCAGATAAACTGTTTACAGCAGTTGAAGTGAGTAATTAATATAAAAGCCCATCAGATTGAATATATATCTGATGGGCTTATTTATTTTACTCTTTTGCTATAATAAAGGCTGAATAGGGAGCAACATTCACGTCTCCACCCTTAAATTCACCCAGACCGTCTTTATTGATCAGTCCGTCTTGACCGATAATTATCCAGCGAGCTTTTTGTATCTTCACTTTTTTTGATTCAGATGAACCATTAAAGACTAACTTAATCTCTTTCCATTGATCGCCATTTGCATGATTCTTAATAGAATACGAAATCAGATTTGGCTCAGACGTTTTATCAAATACAATATTCTTAGCAATATCTTCTGCTGTACGCATACGAAAAGCAGAATGAGCTTTGCGAAGAGCTATCAGATTCTGATAATAGTTGAATAAGTCTTTGTATTGCGCTTTTTGATTCCAATCAATTGCATTTATTGAATCAGGAGATTTATAAGAGTTGTGTATTCCCTTTTTATTACGAAAAAACTCTTCTCCCGTAAACATAAATGGTGTTCCTTGTGATGTAAATACAATTGTTTGGGCCAACTTAGCCGCCTTAATGCGATCTGCTTCATCTGCTTTCTCCATCGAAATATTCAACTTGTCAGTTAGAGTCAGATCATCATGGCAAGATACATAGTTGATTATTT
>JBOFIZ010000076.1:0-13988 GCA_051650425.1 Bacteroidales bacterium | reverse complement strand
CAGGATATAAATGGGGATGGTAAAATTGATACGTATGACCGTGTTGCAATTGGTTATACCAATATGCCTGAAATCGTATATGGTTTTGGTATGACAGCAAATTGGAAAAACTTCGATGTAAATGTATTCTTCCAGGGTGTGAGCCATGTTTCTTTCTTTACAGGCGGAACATCAATGGAGCCATTTACAAGTGGAAATATGGGACGTGCTGCAATCAATGCGGATTTATATGATCATGTATGGAAAACTACTAATACACCCGAACAAAATGCAAAAGCATTATATCCTCGTTTAAGTATTGGTGGTGGAGCAGGTAGCTCAAATAACTACAGAGCTTCTACAGCAACATTAAGAGATGGTAGTTTCTTACGTTTGAAAAATGTAGAAATCGGTTATACTTTGCCAAAAGCAGTACTTCGATCAACATTCATAAATAATTTCCGTGTCTATATGGCAGGAAACAACCTGGCAACTTTCAGTAAATTCAAATTATGGGATCCTGAAAGAGGAAATGGTGATGGTTCGGGATATCCACCATCAAGAATCGTTTCTTTAGGTATTACAGCTAACTTCTAAAAAAATGAACACAATGGAATTCAATAAATTCATATATAAAGGGATGATTGCTTTATCTATACTATGCACAGCAGGTGTAAGTACATCTTGTGACAGTTTTCTGGATAAGCAGGAAGATGAAGCTTTAACGTTTGATAAAATCTGGACTCAACGTAGTACTACACGTCAATACTGGTTGCACACGATGAGCTTCTTGCCAAATGATGCGGACGATTTTAATTATTCTCCTTGGCAAGGTGCTTCAGATGAAGGGTCTGTTACTTATAACCGCGATACACGGTGGATAAATTTTGGGTCATGGAATCCATCAAATGTGCCTTACTATAAAATGCAGGCATACTATCAGGGTATCCGTGAGTGTAATATATTTTTGCAGAATGCAGATAAATGTAATGATCCGCTTTTGACTCCGGGAGAGTTAGGAGAGTGGAAGGTGCAAAGCCGTTTTGCTCGTGCATATTACTATTTCTTAATGCTTCGTATCTATGGTCCTGTATTTTTGGTTGGGGACGAATTATTAGATTTTACGGCATCAACAGAGGCTTTACAAAGACCTCGTAATACATGGGATGAATGTGTACAATATGTAGTTGATGAAATGACTGCTTGTGCAAACGATCCAAATATGAAAGACGGATGGGGTACAGCTCGCGAAAAAGGATTAGCTACAAAAGGAGCTTGTCAGGCTGTAATTGCTCGCTTGAAACTGTATTCAGCTCGTGATTTGTTTAATGGAAATAAATTATATGCAGGTCTGATTAATCCCGATGGGCGTAATTTATTCCCTCAGACTTACGATGCAAATAAATGGCTTGAAGCAGCCAATGCTGCAAAAGTTCTGATTGATAATCCGCTTTATGAGCTTTATCGCAAAGGGGATGGCTCGAATCCGTATGAAAACTGGTTGGGTATTACGCAAGCAGACTGGAATTCAGAGTTAATCTGGACTACAGGCCGTAAAGGCCGTTATACTGTAAGTGTACATACAGTTCCTACAGGAGTGGCAGGTACAGCTTATGGTGGAGTGGGACCTACTCAGCAACAGGTTGATGCATTTGCTATGAAAAACGGAAAATATCCGATTACGGGTTATAAATCAAATGGCGAACCACTGATTGATGAAACATCCGGATATTCGGAAGAAGGTAAAAGTTCCTGGACTTATCCGGCATGGGGGGGTGTAAAATCATTTACAAAAACCATGCCTAATATGTATAAAAATCGTGAGCCTCGTTTTTATATTTCGGTATTCTTTGGAGATACTGATTGGTTCCACGGAGATAAGCAAACTCTAATATCTTTTGCGAAAAACGGGAATGGAAATAAATCACACGATTATCCGAAGTCCGGTTATGTAATCAATCGTTTCTATGATCATACGCAAAACTCTTCTGCAGGTCAATGGGGTAATATTGTATTCCCTACTTTCCGTTTGGGAGAGATGTATCTGAATTTTATAGAAGCTGTTTTGGAATGTAAAAAACGTGGGGTATCGCTACCGGGAGGTTATGAATCACTCGCGATGGAATTATGGGATGATTTAAGAGACAGAGCCGGAGTTCCTCCTATCTTACAGGTTTATCCGGGATCATCGACAGATCGTCTGATTGAATTGGTTCGTGCTGAAAGACGAGTTGAACTGGTTTATGAAAACCACAGATATTTTGATACACGTACATGGATGATTGCAGAGAAAACAGACGGAGGTCCGATGTATGGAATGGATACAACAGTTCCAGCCAAAAATGCAACAGATACACCGGATGCATTCTGGACAAGGACGGTTTTCGAAACACGTGTTTTCAGACCAAATCATTACTTATATCCATTCTCACAAAGAGAGTTGGACAGAAATAAATTATTAGTTCAAAACTATGGCTGGTAATCCGTTTACGGAAATATCGCGATAGAGAATTATTAAAACGTAAAAATCCAAAACAATGAAACATAAAATAGGATTTGTCGCAATGACTCTTCTTGCTTTCTCTTCTTTATTCACAGGATGTGATGATAATAAAGATCAGTATCTGGAAGATTATTCAACCATCCTTTACTACAAAAATGCAGGAGATGTTCCTGTCACTTTATATAAAACAGGTGAGAATGCGGACTATAATATAGTAGTAAATAAGGGAGGATATAACTTAAAAGCGGCAGCAAAAGTAACGTCACAATTAATGTCAGATGCAGCATTGAATATTTACAATGAAATACATGCGACAAACTATGTAGCTTTACCTGCATCATGTTATAGTATGGACCCGACTCAGGTTTTATCTTTTACTTCGAGCGAGGATGTGAAACTCGTAAATGTAGAATTTTATACAGACAAAATCTATGATTTAGAGCCGGGGATAAATTATGTGTTACCTCTTGAATTAGTTGATTCTAAGGATTCAATTAATTCGAAGCTAAACAAAATGTTTATCAGCCCTGATGTGATTATTCCATCTCTTTATCTAAAAGAGACAGGCGAACAAGATATTCTGGTTGATGTAAATTCACCTGATATTTCTACGTTTACGCTCTCTACAGAAATGCCTTTAGCAAATCAGTGGGATTTTAACTGTACATTGGAAGTTGACCCGACTCTATTGGATGAGTTTAATGCAGGAAGCGCTGTTAAATATGCAATTCTTCCTCAGGAAGCTTATGAGTTTGATCCGACTGTAAAGTTCACCGACGGAAACAGCAGTGCAGAAAACCCGATTAAAATTGATAAATCGAAAATCATACCTGGTGACTATATGTTACCATTACGATTGACGGATTGTACAAAAGAGACCTTTGAAATTGAAAAAGGAAAAGATGTATGTCTTTTGAAGGTTTCATATGCACCTCAATCAATAGCCTTGACAGCAAATATGCTGAGTACAAATGCTCAGGAACCATCAGAAGGACCTATCTCTGCGTTGATTGACGGTAACTTAGATACTTATTTCCATTCATCATGGAGTGTTTCAGTAGCTAATCCACCGCATTATATCGAGGTTAAGCTTAATAATCCGGTTTCTTTAATTAAGTTCCAATATTACACCAGACATAATAGTGGAAGTCAGGCTCCACAAAAAATAGTCGTAAAAGGCAGTAATAACGGTACCGACTATACGGAAATTAAGATTTTTGATAACGGTTTGCCTAAAACAGCAAAAACAGCTTATACAACACCGATATTCCTGTCGGAGACAGCTTATCAATATTTACGTTTTGAAGTACCTATCAGTACAGCAGGCGAAAATAAATGGTTCTCGATGGGAGAGTTTAAATTATGGGGTGAGTAAGTATTACGTTTAGTATTTTTAAATAATTAGAAAGAATAGGGGGGATGAGGTTCGGATAGCTTTGTCCCCCCTTTTATAAACCTTTTATTGTTTTAATAATTAATGCTTATGAGAAATGTAATCCAGTGTTTAGTCATGATCTTCTGTTTTTCTTTTTTCTCGTGCCAGACAGATGAGGTAAAAGAATCTTCGAAATTTGTCATTCCCGAACAATATCATTCGTTTGATTTTACGAAAGATAAATCAAACCGTATTATAAAAATCGAAACAAATATTGAGTCCTCTGAATGGAATGTTCAATCGGATAAGGAGTGGTGTCTTGTTTCGAAATCTGGTAGCAGTGAAATCCAACTGCTGGTCCTAGAGAATCAAGAAAGAGATGTGCGTGAAGCAACTATTTCAGTGAAATCATCTGTTGCGAATTATGAGATTAAAGTAAAGCAGTTAGGATACGGACCTGCAATATTATTAAGCAAATCAGAATTTAATTTGCCAAATAATGAACAGGAAATAACATTAACTGTCACGTCTAATATTGAATATGAGATCAAGATTGATGAATCCAATAAATGGATTTCTCCGATTGTCACTAAGGCTATGGTCGATACAGATCACCAGTTTGCTGTGCTGGCAAATGATAAATACATTGATCGGAAAGATTCTATTATAGTGCACGAAAAAGGTAATCCCGATGTAAAAGCTCTCTGTTTGATTTCTCAAAAATCAAAAGATGGAAATATGGATGACATTATTCTGGAAGGAGATATCAGTATCGTTCCGACCGGAGGAAAAGCGAGTGAAAATCAACCAGGACAAGGAATTGATAAATGCTTTGATGGAATCATGGGGCAGAATAATGGTTTTTATCATTCTGTATGGAGTCAATCAGCTAAATTCCCGGTTGTGCTGGAATTCGATTTTGAAGGGACACAATCGATTGATTATTTAGTATATCATACAAGATCCGGAAATGGGAATTTTGGTGAAGTGAAAATATATACACAGACCGCTTCTAATCCTGAATATGCATTACAAGGAGAATATAACTTCCGAATGCAGAATGCTGCAAGTCGTGTCGATTTTGCAGATCCTGTTCAGGCAACTAAGATTAAATTTGAAATTTATAGCGGAGCGGGAAATTTTGTGAGTTGTGATGAAATGCAATTCTTTAAGAAAAACTCGGATAAAAGTTTGGATGCACTCCTGTTAACCGTGTTTTCTGATTTGTCATGCAGCGAGCTGAAATCAGGTGTTACAGATGAACTGATTCATCAGTTACCGGGCTATTTTGCGAGTGTTGCATCACGTATCAAAGATAATATTTATGAGCGAGAGTTTAGAATCACCGATTACAAGCCTTATAGCAATAATGAAATATGGGCTGAGAATTTGATGACCAAACGTTATACATCTTTAGATAATCCTACAGGTATTACGGCAAAAGCAGGGGATTCACTATTTGTCTTGGTCGGAAATACGCATGGAAACAGGGTGACACTTCAGTGCGTTGCAGGTGTTGACGCCAGCGGAGATTCTTATTTCCTTGAAGAAGGTGTCAATAAGATCGGTATTCGTCGGGACGGTATGCTGTTCCTGATTTATCAGACTGATCTAACATCGTCCAATGCAAAACCAATACGTATCCATATTCCCGAAGGTAGTGGTAAGGTAGACGGATATTTTGATCTGGAAGAGCACAAAACAAATGAGAAATATGCTGAGATACTAAAGAAATCTACCTATAAGTATTTCTGTGTAAAAGGAGAACGTATCATGTTCTATTTCCATCGCACAAAAATGCTGGAAATTATACCAAATGAAGTTTTACCGTCTATTACTCTTTGGGACAATCTGATCAGATGGCAGCAGGACTTAATGGGTATTGAAGATATCAGGCCTTCACAGGTAAATAATCATATTATGGCTATCAGTCCGGAGGATGGTTATATGTGGGCATCGGATTATCGTATCGGATTTGTTTATACCTATTTACATAATATTCTGGTTCCGGATAATGTAATGGCTGCTAAAGACAATGTTTGGGGTCCTGCACATGAAATCGGACATATTCACCAGAAAGCGATTAACTGGCCGGGCTCAACAGAATCGAGTAATAACTTATTCTCCAATTATTCACTTTATAAGTTAGGTAAATATTGCTCAAGAGGTAGTGAGTTGTCTGAATTAGCTATGGTAAGCTGTGTAAATCAAAGACCATGGTATGATTTTGGAGATGGACATCAGGGCGAAAATACCGAGTTGCATATGCGAATGAACTGGCAATTATGGAATTATTACCACCGTTGTGGCTATAAAACGGATTTCTGGCCAACTCTGTTTAAACGCTTACGTGAGGATCGAATTAAAGAAAGCGATCCGGGTGATGCACAATTGAAATTTGCACGTTTGGCATCTCAGGTGGCAAATGAGGATCTGACAGAGTTCTTCGAAATGTGGGGCTTCTTCAGACCGGTTGATACAGAGATAGATCAGTACGGCAGATTCAAATATACGGTTACGACAAGTATGATCAATTCAACGAAATCTTTCATGGCTCGCTTCCCGAAACCCAAACATGCTTTTTATTATTTAGAAGATCGTAAGAACGGAGATGTGGGGATAGATGGTTATCGTGTCGGTGACACCGGATATTATACACTCTTCAAAGAGAATAAAAAAATAACGAAAGAGATTACCTATACTCAATCCGGAAGAAATATTTCTGTACGGAATGGTGAAGAAGCCGTAGCTTTTGAAGTGAAGCGAGGATCTTCTATTCTTTACTTCTCGAATTTCTTTACTTTCGAAGTTCCGGATGGAATTGACCTGGCAACTGCAAACTTATTTGCTGTACAGGCTGATGGAACAAGAGTTGCAATGAAGAAAAGCAATTGAATAAATAAAAAAACGGTTTGGATCTGATCCAAACCGTTTTTTTATTTTATATGATTACCAAATAGAAAGCCGACGAGAGCTGTAATGATCATGGCAACTGTACCCCAGAAACAGATACGGAAAATCGCTTTATGAATCGATGAGCCACCCAGATGAGCCGCAGTAGCTCCAGATATTGCTAAAAAGATAATTGCGAATATATACTGAAAAGTCAGCATTGAATGGAGCGGTGCAAAGATGGCAACCAAAAGCGGAAGTAAAGCTCCACTTATAAAGGATGCCGCTGATGCCATAGCTGCTTGCATAGGTCTGGGTTTTGTCATTATGTTTATGCCTAACTCTTCACGTGCATGAGCTTCCAGCGGATCTTTTTTTGTCATTTCAATTGCAACCTCTCTGGCAAGTAACGGATCAAGTCCCTGCCTTGCATAGATACCCGTGAGCTCCTTCAATTCACCATCCGGATCATCCGTTAATTCGCCTTTCTCGCGGATTAAATCAGCTTTTTCCACATCGCTTTGCGAGCTGACAGATACAAACTCTCCGGCAGCCATCGAACAAGCTCCCGAAACCAGACCTGCCAGCGCTGCTAATATAATTGCAGTTCTTTCTGTATTGGCTGCAGCAATCCCGATAACGAGACTCGTTGTAGAAAGGATCCCGTCATTGGCTCCTAATACAGCAGCCCGCAACCAGTTTGCCCGATTTACATAATGTTTAACCATGCTTAAATAAACTCAGATCAAATATAACCTTAACAAATAAATTGTCATTAGGTTCTTGTGATACTGAATCGAACCTTTATTTGGTGATAGGCTTTAAAATGCGAGTCATCATAAAGGATTGCTTGTGGAAAATCAAGACAGGGAATGAAACACCTACTACTAAGGCAATTAAGATAAATATTGCAGTCAATCCATTCTTGAAGGCATCAACAACAAGCGATACATATAAATCAGGATCATCACATCGGATGAACTTAGCGAATGACAAGAACATTTTATAGGCAAACATCCCCGGAATCATAGGTAAAAGCGACGGGAATGTAAATACTTCATTCGGACAATGGATAAGTTTTGCAAAGACGAAACTTAATATGCCGATTAACATGGCCGAAAAGAAAGTGGCTGTAGCTATATCCAAATCTGTAGCATGTAGCAGATAATAACGGAAACCATGACCGATTGCTGCTAATACTCCGGATGCAATGATTGCTTTTTTAGGAGGATTTGAGATAACGGCAAATCCAATTGCTGCAATTGCTGCAAAAAATCCGTCGATAAGTATATTAATAAAGAATTCCATTTGTATTATAATTTATTGATACCTAATATAGACATCGTGAAAAACAAACCAATTGAGATACAGATAATGAGAATTGTAGCATTGATCAGCCGTGACATTCCGGCAAGAACAAAGCCTTCCAGTATATCCATGATCGAGTTAATCAGGGGAACACCCGGAATTAAAAACAGAACACTGGTAGCGAGTGCGATCTGCGGCGTATCGCCAAGGCTCCAAATTACTCCGGCTGCCGTGATAATCGAAGAAATAAAGGCTGCCGAAATAAACACAATAAAATGGTTGAAATGGTATTTCATCATTTCCTGGCGGGCAAAGAAGGCTACGAGTGTTCCGATGAAAACAAGTAGCATTGCAATTAAATCCCCTCCGAATAATTTGCAAAAAGAGGCATTGGCACATGCGACAAGAAATAATACGATCCAGCGGGATAAACGGGGGATGCTCATTATTTCTTCATACTTATTCCGGATCGTTGATAAAGAAAGCGGTTGATCGTACGCTTCCCAGCTTAATGCGCTTAATTCGGAAATGATGTTGAAGTTTAAAGCCATCGGTTTGATGCGCCTGATTCCGGTTAGTGTTTCTCCGGTAGTTTTTTGTTTGATCATCATCGAAATGTTTTTCTGGAAAATGGTCAGGTGAGCTTCATAACCCCCTGCATCGGCAATCCGTACTACATTTCGTACAATTCGCGCCGTGTGTGAACCGGCTCCCATTAGACTAATAGCATAGTCCAATAAAAAATCGGACATTTCATGAATACTTTCTTTTCTTTCCATATTGATGGACACTATTGATTTTGAGGGTGCAAATTTAGTTTTAAATTGAATTAATTGAGTTAAGGATCGATTTATTGTTGTGCTTAAAATATTAGTAAAGTATTAATAATATCAAATGCAATGATGCCTGGTGAGATTTTGTTTTACGATTTATCTGTTTTAGGAAATACCTGAAGGTTCATTATCAAATATTTATTGAATCTAAGTGCTGGATGAAGCATGTTTAAGAGCATTCTCATCTTTTTTTCTATATTTTGTAATTAAACATAAGTAAATTATACTGTTTTTGTATATTTATTTTATCTTTAGGGCTTTACGTGTTTTTATTAATAATTAATACCTTATACATCATGGAAGAATTAAAAGAATATGACTTTAAAGGAGTCGTACTTTCAGGTTTTGTAATGCTTTTTGTCTGTTTAGCACTTCTTGCATTTGCGGTCTTTGCCTTTTTTCAAATACCAAGTTGGGGTGGATTCGCTCCGATTATAGGAGGGCTCAGCGTGATTCTGTTCTTTATATTTCTGATCGGATTTACTATGATAGAACCAAATGATCTTCGGGTCATGGTCTTTTTTGGTAAATACAGAGGGACACTCAAGAGTAATGGATATTTTTGGATTAATCCATTTTATACGAAAACTAAATTAACGTTTCGTGCCCGCAACCTGGATATCCAGCCTATTAAAGTAAATGACAAAAACGGAAATCCGATTATGATCGGATCTGTTTTGGTTTGGCGCATTAAAGATTCATACAAATGTATGTTTGATATTGATAGTTCTTCAATGACAGCAAGTGTGCAAGGACAACAACAAACCAACCGCATGAAAGCTTATGAAGAGTTTGTGGCTATTCAATGTGATGCTGCTTTGCGTAGCCTGGCTGGTCATTATCCGTATGATTTACTGGATAATCAGAAACATGAAATTACGTTACGTGACGGAGGCGATGAGGTGAATGAAGAATTAGAACGGGCGATCAACGAACGTCTGGCACTAGCCGGGATCGAAGTGGTTGAAGCCCGGATTAATTACCTCGCTTACGCACCCGAAATTGCAGCTGTCATGTTACGTCGTCAGCAGGCAGAAGCTATTATTGCAGCGCGTGAGAAAATCGTTGAAGGTGCAGTCTCGATGGTAGATATGGCTTTACATCAGTTAAAAGAAAAGCAGGTTGTGGAATTGACTAATGAGCAAAAGGCAGCAATGGCAAGTAACCTTATGGTTGTATTGTGTTCTGATGAACCGGTTGCACCTATGGTCAATACAACAAGTGAAAAATAACAGGCAAATCTGTCAACTAAAATCAGGACGAATCAAGAAAATGACTGTTTATTTGATTGTTGCTGAATTAGATACGTATTAAACGATTTTTTGATACGTACCAAAAGACATTTACATACGTATGTAAAAATGTTTTCGAAGGTATGTAAATCCGGAAAGATAAGGTGTTTGAAATCAGAAGTCACTTCTTTAGTTGTAAACAGGTTTATTTTGCGATAGAGGATATTCATTTTAGATACAGTTAATTATTTCAAAGTTTGACTGTATCTTTTTAGAGATACACCGTATCTTTTCAACGATGTACCGTATCTTTTCAGAGATATACTGTATCTTTTCAAAGAAAGACTTTATGTCCTAAACAAATCTCTTTTTTTTGTCGTTTTATTTGCAACATTTGCAACAAACCGCTGAAAAGCCTTATGGAAGCGGCTTTGAATGTGTTGCAAATGGTTGCAAATGGTTGCAAATAGAATATCATTTGCAACATTATTTATGGGTATAATCGTCTGTATTACAGTGGTTTATTTTCTTGTTGCAAATGGTTGCAAATAAAACGCGTTTTTTTATTTCGTGTAGGGTAGATTATACAGCTTTTGCTTACAAAGAGCCTAAATGGGTATCTCGATATTCGGATAACTGTATTATCTTTGTATATCTAAAAGCAGAGGATTTAATTATGGGGATAACGCCAAAATATTATCTGGAGGATAGTGAGTTTGGGAAGATTATTGTAAATGTGAATATAAGGGCCAAACGATTCATTTTTAAAATGAAAGATGGTCAACTGCACATGACTGTTCCTCAGGGAGTATCTAAAAATGAGATTGAAAGAAGTATTGAGAATACGCGTTCTCAATTAAGGCCCTTTTTTGAGAAAGGAGTAATCAAAGAAGATAAACAAAGTCTTCATCCCGAACGTAAATTGCGGACCCGATCAACTGAAATACTTATTATAGAAGAGGAGCGCAAAGATTTTCTTTCTACTTATAAAGCGCCATATTACAAGATATGTTGTCCTGCCAATACAGATTTTAAATCGGAAGCAGTTCAGCGATTGCTGAAAGATTCAGTATTCAGACTTTTGAGATTTGAGGCTAAGAACTACTTGCCGCGAAGACTGAAGGAGCTGGCAGATCAATATAAGTTTTCTTACACGAAAGTAACGATCAATAATAGTACCTCTCGATGGGGAAGCTGCTCTTCGGCCGGGAACATAAATTTATCTTATTTTCTGATGCTTTTGCCGGATCATCTTATTGATTATGTATTGTTGCATGAACTTTGCCATACGATTGAAATGAATCACAGCGATCGTTTCTGGAAATTGCTGGATTCGTGTACATTAAACAGAGCAAAAGCGTTACGACTGGAAATGAAAAATTTCCGAACTGCATTATAACTGCAAAATTAGATTTTGATTCAGACACAATTTATTAAAACTCATACAACATGAAGGCTTTTCATTATACGAATAAAGAAGAAATGTATCAGATTATTGATGCATGTACGCTTTGTCAGGTAGCAATTAATAATCCGGATGAAGCTCCTTATCTGTTTCCGATGAATTTTGTGCGGTTAGGTGATGAGATTTATCTTCATTCGGCACCGGAAGGAACTCACCTTAGTTTACTGGCAAAAGATAACCGCATAAGTCTGTCCTTTAACCGGGGAGAGGAACTCGTAAACCAACATGAAAAAGTTGCGTGCAGTTACTCCATGCGTTCGGATAGTGTAGTGGTAGTCGGAGACGTTGATTTTATTAACTGTATGGATCAGAAAAGATTAATTCTGAATGAGTTGATGCATAAATTTATTCCTGAGAAGGCATTTATTTATTCAGAACCAGCTTTGCGGAATGTCAAGATTTGGAAGATACGAATAAATAAAATGACAGGTAAAGGGGTCGGGTTGACTTATGAGCAATTCAAAGAGTTAGAAAAGAAAAAAAATAATTCCTATTAAGATCTTTTTGTTTGCCAACTACCAATAAATTTATATTTTTGCAGCAATGAGACGGAAAGTATCAAATATAATGATTGCATTTTCCCTGATTCTTATCTGGTTTTTCGGAGGAATCGGTGGGAATGTTGTGCATACTTTTACCTCTCATTTCTGCTTTGATACATTTACATTTACGTTAGGTCATCATAGCGAAAGTAATTGTGAGGCAACATCTTGTTGCTCACATGAGCATGCTTCGTACACTGCAGACAGAGCTATCCATGATGATTGTTCTACCTGTATGACTGCTCCGGGCAAAAAGGACTGTTTTAAAGACGATTCTCATGAGCAGGTTGAACAACAGAAGCAAGAACAATTCCTTATTGCATATGAACAGATCAAACAACTTTGTTTGATTGTCTTTGATACCGAGACTTCTTATCACACGCAACGACGGATCGAACCTCCTTTGTTGTGTTATTCTTCCCGACATATATTGTCGTTGAAATCCACTCTATTAATTTAACTTTTAAGAATTAGTAATGATCGTGATGTATAAACATTTCGATCGTATTGTCGTATCCCGTTCTATTCATTTAGGTCGGGCCGAAAATTATTATCTGCTTTCTTTGGTATGCAAAGAAAGTAGTGGTTCTTAATTTGTTAAATGCACTTGAAATGAAAAAAATAGCCTATTTACTACTATTTATACTTACAGCAGCCTCAGCCTCAGCTGCGACTAAAAAAATTAAAGGTCTGGTATTAGATGAAACAAAAGCCCCGATTTATGCAGCCAATGTCGTTTGGAAAGGAACCGGCGAAGGCGCAGTAACGGATATGGACGGGAAATTTGTGATTGACCGAAATTCCAAAACGAATGAGCTGGTCATCAGTTATGTCGGATACAAGAGTGACACGATCACGATTGCACCCAATAAAGATTATTATGAAATTCAATTAGCAAGTAATGTTGACTTGAGCGAGGTAACAGTGACCGAGCGTTCAAAAGCAACATTAAAACCTCGGACAACGGTTCTTCAGACTGAAAAGATTACGTATGATGAGCTGTGTCGTGCCGCGTGTTGTAATCTTTCTGAAAGTTTCTCTACAAATGCATCAGTTGACGTATCGTATAGTGATGCAGCAACCGGTGCAAAACAAATCAAAATGTTAGGTTTGTCAGGTGCTTATGTTCAGATGTTAACAGAGAATGCGCCTAATTTCAGAGGCGCTGCATCTCTTTATGGATTGGATTATGTGCCTGCTCCCTGGATGGAAAGTATTCAGGTTTCCAAAGGAACATCTTCGGTGAAAAACGGATATGAAGCTATAACAGGTCAGATTAATGTGGAATACAAGAAGCCGCAGACAGCAGATCCGTTGACCGTTAATCTTTTTGCCAGTGATGCAGGTCGTATGGAGGGAAATGTTGACGGGAATGTTATGTTGAATGAATATCTTGGAACCGGATTATTTGTACATTATTCGAATGATAAATTTGCGCATGATGCAAATAAAGATGGGTTTCTGGATCAGCCTAAGCTGGAACAATTGAACTTGTTTAATCGCTGGTATTATAAAAAGGATAACTTTATTAGTCAGCTTGGAGTCAAGTTCATTAATGAAACGCGTGAAAACGGACAAATAAAACATGGCGATAATGAAATGCCGGATATGCCTTTGTATAAGATCGGGATTGACACAAAACGCGGTGAGATATTTACAAAAAACGGATATATCATCGATAAAGAAAAGAATATGAGTGTCGCTTTGATTGCTTCGGGATCTATTCACTCACAAAAATCGCATTACGGGGCTAAGGATCTGCAAGCGACTCCATGGGATTATAACACCTATAATCTGCGTCAGGACAACGCTTATGCAAACTTAATGTATGAAACGGAATTTACACGTAAACATAAAAT
>JBOFIZ010000075.1:0-5575 GCA_051650425.1 Bacteroidales bacterium | reverse complement strand
GCTCCCTCTTCAACAGCTCTTTCTGCTACTTTCCATGCAATAGACATATCGTTTAATGCACCAAAGATGATACCTCTTTTCCCTTTAAGTAAATTGTAACTCATGATTTATTATATTTTTATTTTTAAAATATTCTCATTCATAGCCTGTCTGACAAACTCATCGTCATGCTATCTAAACTATTTGTGAGTGAAAATCGTTCAACAAAAGCGAAATTTTTCTTTCACATGCTGAAAAATGATGCGCAAATATAGTTGCAAGATGTAAACAAACACAGATATATGTATTAATAAATGTTATCTATTGCTCATTCGCATAAAATATGTGTAGTTTTCTAACCGGATTCGAAACCTGATTTCGGGTAAATTACTCTCATTACAAGAAACAAAACTGATAAAATTTTGATCTCTGTTTGGATAATATAAATACGTTTTCAATCGTTATATCTATATAAATAAACCCATTACAACTTGAATAACCAAAATAATAAGTTATTATTGTACAACAGCATTAATGAATTACCCTCTTCTATGAAAAAAATGAGAATATCTCTACTTGGCAAAGTTGCCATAGCTATTTTGGCAGGGATTCTTTTCGGTTACATATTACCGATTCCTGTCGCTCGTATCTTTACAACCATCAACGGACTCTTTGGAAACTTTCTGTCTTTTACCATTCCACTGATTATCGTCGGACTTGTCACACCTGCTATTGGCGAATTAGGCAAAGGCGCTGGACGACTCTTGGCCCTGACTGCCGTTATCGCCTACGGCTCAACTATATTTTCGGGATTCTTCACCTATGGCATCAGCGATCTTATATTCCCCAAACTTATCGTTGAAGGCAGTGGCATGCAAGCGCTTTCTAACACAAGCGTAAAACTAACTCCATACTTCGAAGTTGTCATGCTTCCGCTTATGGGTGTAATGACAGCACTGATCCTTTCCTTTATCCTCGGACTGGGCCTTACTATGACTACGGGAAATACACTAAAGAAAGGGTTTATCGACTTCCGCGAAATCATCACGCTAGTTATCGACAAAATTATCATCCCTTTTTTACCACTTTATATCTTTGGAATCTTCTTAGATATGACTATTTCGGGAAAGGTCGGAACAATTATTACAACTTTCATCAAAGTAATAGCAGTCATATTTGTTCTTCATATCGCCTTACTCGTTTTGCAATATGTTATTGCCGGTATACTCAGCAAAAAGAATCCATTTAAGCTATTACGAAATATGCTTCCAGCATATGCGACAGCCCTAGGGACTCAATCCAGTGCAGCAACGATTCCTGTTACGATGGCACAAACCATAAAAAACGGAGTCCGCGAAAGCATTGCTGTTTTCACCGTTCCTCTTTGTGCTACAATCCACCTGTCAGGCAGCACCATGAAAATTGTAGCCTGCGCCATGGCCATAATGATCATGTCCGGACATCCGCTCACCTTTGCCGCAATGGCTGGATTCATATTCATGCTCGGTATCACGATGGTTGCAGCTCCAGGCGTACCAGGTGGCGCCATCATGGCAGCCCTCGGCGTACTTCAGACCATGCTCGGGTTTGACGAAACCCAACAAGCCCTAATGATTGCTCTCTATATCGCCATGGACAGCTTCGGCACAGCATGCAATGTAACAGGCGACGGAGCCATATCCATTATTGTCGACAAAATTGCTGCCAAATTCCAGCGCGCAGATTTACAATAATAACAATACAAATTTGATCGGTCACTACAACACAGCTATGAAGCTATGTTGTAGTGACCGATCTTTTAATTACCCCCCAACGAACAACCTTCTCTACATTCGGTTAATTTATATATTCAATTTTATTTCTGCTTTATATTTATCTACATTGAATCCGATAGATTGGAACCATGGGAAAAGATCTCTACCCATAGCGATACTCAATACGGCTACTGTATTGTTATCGTCATACTTCTTCAATGTTCCGGCTTTAGCATGTTCACGCTTCGCTTTAAAATATTTAGGAACAATATCTGCATCTTGTTTACGCAGTTCTTCGAAGATCCAGTACATTTTGCCCCAGTGTACATCATTAACGGCTGATTGCGCCAAAGGTTGAACACCTTCTTTATTGGTATTACCGTGCATATCGTAGAGATTGAATTCGGGATCGTGTTTACGGGCTCTTTCGATTGTTGATTTTATACGTCGGTTGCCTTCTTCGGCATATCCCATGTCGCACATAACGAGATTACCTACATAGGTAGCGATTGGCTCATTCCATATTTCGGGATAAGGTAATACCCATGAGTGGACCGCTTCGTGAGTTACAAACTCGATCATACTGTCTTCTTTGTCCGGGAAACCTCCCCACCAAACAGCTAAAGCAAGAATCTCGCCGCTGGAATAACCTCCACCGTCTGTCGGGATGAGGATAATACGAGAGCCCATGCCGGGAGAAAGAGGTACACCCATCCGGTTTTCGATCACCGGCATACATCTTTTGGATATATCAAACATGGCATCGGCGTATGGTTTCATATAATCGCTGTAGTTGATATCCATACCGTCTTTCTGCGTGCGATGCTCGAGGGTTTCGATAAAGTTATTCCTAAATGGTTTATTCGGATCTACATTTTTGCCGGATGCGGCCATATTCCAGATTCCCCGCCATAATCCGGCATTGATAGAGTCGCTCGGATAATCGGGGTGATCACCCATAATGGTTCGGGCACTAACCACAATGGTCCCTTTTCCTATTTTGCGGGATGCTGTTACCGGATTATTCTTACTATCTTTGACAATTACATCCCACTTTTTAGGATTATCAAGTTTCAGAGTTAAAGCTTCTCCTTTGACTGTCACCTCATCATCGGTGTAACGTACAGCTTCGAGCGGCAGGGTTGCTTTGTCGGCAAACTGTACACCATATGATTTAAGCAGTTCATTTTGAGATTTAGGATTGCCGCGTCCCATCAGGACTACACCTCCACCGTCTTTAAGGAAATTATCAACGGCTTTTTTGTCTTTTTCATTATAGGCTAAACGATTGTCACAGTTCCATAAAAAAAGCAGGTTGGCATTAGACAGATCTGCATTATAAAGCGCACACCAACTTTTGACATATTTCTGATCTTTGAGATACTGGCGATGGAAACCCCAGTCTGCATGGAAATCATAGGCATGCGATACACTGTTTACGGCATGGATCCGATTTTCCTGAGCCCGGAGAGAACCCAGACATAAACAATTTAAAGAGATTAGTGATGATACTAATAGTTTAGAGTACATGATTAATAGTTAATTAAAAGGTGAAACGCAAAAATACAATATACCTTAATAATAACAAGTAAATACCTACTTATTTCTGTCACTATTCTTCTATTTGGGTTGATAAACGAACAAATTATTCAAACACATCGTTTTGGTATTAAACTAAGCGAGTAAAAATTTTCAAATGATAAAATCTTCGAACTATAATACAAATGCGACATTACAGCTTCTGAAGCTGGCATGGCCAGTGATACTTTCTTCTTTACTGCATCTTACTTATAATCTGATCGATATGATATGGGTAGGACGGCTGGGAAGTGGTGCGGTGGCTGCTGTAGGTAGTGCCACCTTCTTTATTAATCTGGGATGGGCGTTTGCCAGTATTATAACGATCGGGACGACTGTTTCTATATCACATGCGGTCGGTGCAAAAAACAAGATACTCGTTCAGAAATATGCATCATCGGCATTTACGGCAATGATCGTTATGGCGGGATTTTACACTTCCATATTATTACTCTTTCCTGAATACTTAATCCGCTTTTTTGAAATACAGGATCCTTTTGTTGTCGAGAATGCCATCAAGTATCTGCGAATCAATGCTATCGGTATCATCATCGGTTTCTTTAACCTTATACTGGGTGGTATTTTAGATGCACACGGGAGAACGAAAAGCTCATTCAGAGCTGTATTGTTTGGTAATATAGCTAACATCATTCTGGATCCGTTCTTTATCATTTATCTGGATGAGGGTGTGCCGGGTGCTGCTTATGCAACCGTATTGTCCCGGACGATCGCTCTGATATATTACGTTACGCTTATACGTAAAAACAAACTGATACAACTGACTCTTAAACATGTAAGAAAGGAGTATCTGCAGAAAATATTAAAAATAGGTCTTCCCGGCTCTTTGCAACGGACCTTGTTTACGCTTATTGCAATCGTGATCGGGAGAATCGTTGCTGATTTCGGTACGGATGCAATCGCCTCTCAAAAGATCGGGCTTCAGATCGAGTCGATAAGTTTTACAATCATGGGCGGACTGTCTCAGGCTATGGCCATACTCGTAGGACAAAATTACGGAGCGAAATCCTACAGTAACATTCAGAATCTATACAAAGCGGGGTTGCGGATAAACATCCTTATCGGTGGAATAATGAGTTTGTTCTTTATCTGTTTTTCGAGACAGCTTGTGGAGATTTTCGTATCGACACCGGAAACCATCGAAATGGGTAGCGCGTACTTACGTATCGTAGGTTTCTCTCAAATATTCATGGGGCTGGATATGATGACGGCAGGAACGTACAATGGTCAGGGACTTACTAAATATCCGGCTATGAACAGTATTTTTCAGACTATATTCCGGATACCGTTTGCCTATTACCTGAGTCATTACACTTCACTTGGTCTGGATGGGGTCTGGATCAGTATATCACTGACGAGTGTGAGCAGAGGAATTATCTTATACTTTATGTATAAGGTGAGACAGAAAAAACTGAGTCGTTTAAGCATTGTTCAGTTTCATAAAGAGATGAAAAAAAATAAACCGGAGAATATGGAGAATGAATATCCTTATTCGAGTAACACAATTAATGACAATTAATACATACAACGATGGACAAACTATATAAAAAAGCCAGGAACCTTTTTCTGGAAGGAAACTTCGGGATAGAAAAAGAAAATCTGAGAGTGCATGCTAACGGAGAGTTGGCACTGACCTCTCACCCGGATTTGTTTGGCGATAAAACCGTAAACCCTTTTATCACGACAGATTTCTCGGAAAGTCAGATCGAGATGATTACGCCTCCTCTACCCAGCATTCGGGAGGCATTGGGCTTTGTAGAGACGATCCATGACATTGTGTCGGAAAATATCGGGGATGAATTGCTTTGGCCCCAAAGTCTGCCTCCTCTGATCCCGGAAGAGAAGCTGATCCCAATTGCCGAATACGGTAATGAGAATCATGAGTTTCGCTTATACCGAGAACATTTAGCGCAGATATATGGAAGAAAGCGTCAGTTAATCTGCGGTATTCATTTTAATTTCTCATTTACGGACGAATGGTTTGCGAAGGTACTGAAGGATAACGATCAACAGCTGACTCTGCATCAGCTGAAGGAAGTAACTTACATGAAGGTATTACGGAACTTCATGCGTCACCGCTGGAGCTTAATCTGGTTGTTCGGTGCATCGCCGATAGCGGAAGAGAGCTATCGGGTAAAAATTATCGGGGCCGATCTGGAAAGTCCTATGAAAACAGGACAAAGTATCAGTTTGCGAAACGGACCTTTAGGATATCGCAATCAGGAAGAGTTTATTCTGGATTATTC
>JBOFIZ010000074.1:0-1218 GCA_051650425.1 Bacteroidales bacterium | reverse complement strand
CTTTTACAACCCAGTTACCATTAACAAGTTCTGGGTGCCATTTATATGTAAATCCTTCTACTTGTAACATTCTTGGTCTATTATATTTTCCTTGTTGCATACCAATTACCCAATCATGTATATTCTGAGTTTCTAAAATTGTTTTTAATTGTGCCCCACTTAATGTAAGCTTTGTTAAATCATTTCCAAATGGTTGTATTGTATAAACATCTTCATATGTTACATCACCTTGTTGTAAATCAGCTCTTACTCCACCTATATTCATCATTGATATCTGAACATCTTCACCTTTTTGTTTAGCTGCCCATAGTTGAGCATCTGCTATCATTCTTCCAAGTTCTGATTCTCCATTTGCACCTTCTATATTTCTTGAAATAAATTCTTCTGCGAAACCTACTTTTCTTTCAAGTAAAGGTTTAACATCTTCCCTTGCTTTTTGAACCATAAGTGTGACAGCTTTATCTGCTGATATATTTCTAGGGTCTATTGGCAATATTTCTGATTTTGAAGATACTACATCTCCAGTTTCTTTATTTATAACCAAATCTATATCACTTATATTAGTAGATTTAGAATACGCTTGAGTTACTACTATATCATCTTTTCCTTCTCTTTTTACAACTGAGTTTGCAAACTGGTGATTATCGGCTGCCATTATTACATCAACCTCATCATTTACCTTTTGAGATATATCATATATATCGCTACTACCCTCTAAATCTACAAGTTTTCCTGTATCTTTATCTGTTAGTGCCGGTACATGAGATAGTACTACTATAGTTTTTACACCTTGTTGTTGAAGCTCTTTAGTATATTTATCTATAGCACTAACCTCATCTATAAAGTCTACATCTTTTATACCTGCAGGTACAACTTTTCTTGCAGTATCTGTTGTTACTATACCTATTACACCTACTTTTACACCATCAAATTCTTTTATAGTATATGGGCTTAGTATTGGCTCTCCTTTTTTTACTTCCTTATTTCCAAACTTCATATCTTTATTTGCTACAACGTTAGCCGTTACCCAATTAAAGCTTTGAGACCCTTCCCAGTTAAGTCCCGATGAGTGAGTTCCCCCTTGTATTATCCTAGCTAATTCACTTGTGCCTTCATCATATTCATGATTTCCCGTAGTCACTACATCTACATTCATTTCTTTCATTATTTCTAAAGTTGGTTGGTCTTGTTTTAATGCTGTAACAGCAGGACTTCCTC
>JBOFIZ010000073.1:0-1965 GCA_051650425.1 Bacteroidales bacterium | reverse complement strand
GAGAATTTAGTTTTCAACATGGTGTTAACAACTAAAAGATCTCCGATAACAGTCATCATCGTTGTAGATGTAGTCGGTGTAAGTCCTAAAGGACAAACCTCTTTCGGATTACCTGTGAAAAGGCAAGCGTCAGCTTTTTTCGCTAATTCGCTTTCGTCATTTCCGGTGATGACGATGAATTTTACATTCGGATGTAAACGACGTGCAAGAATCAAAAGCTCCAGTATTTCACGTGTCTTACCAGAGTTTGATATAACCAGCATGATATCGTTTTCCTGTAAAATGCCTAAGTCACCGTGTTGTGCTTCACTTGGATGAAGAAAAACAGCAGGTGAGCCTGTAGAACAAAATGTAGTAGCAATGTTTAAAGCAATTTGTCCGGCTTTACCCATACCACTAGTGACTAATTTGCCTTTATTCGTATGAACGGCTTCAATAATTAGGTCAACGGCTTTTTCAAAATCGTCAGTAATAGGAAGATTTAAAATGGCATCAGCTTCTTTTTGAAGAATCTGTTTGATTACATCTTTCATATAATTGGTTTATTTAATTTCGTCAATGTTATATGGCGTTCTCTGATATACGTAATAATTGAGCCAATTGTGAAACAATAAGTTTGCATGAGCTCGCCAACGTACGACCGGAGTTTTGTCGGGGTCATTGTCCTGATAATAATTAGCAGGAACTTGAATAGGTAACCCTTTTGATAGATCCCGTTTGTATTCAGTATCCAATGTATAGGGGGCATATTCGGAATGACCCGAAATAAAGAATTCTCTTCCATCACGAGCCATTGCCATGTATAGTCCGGCTTCTTCGGATTCGGATAAGATAGTGAGCTCTTTCACTTTTGCGACATCCTTGCTCCTCACTTCGGTATGTCTGCTATGAGGAACAAAAAAAGCATCATCGAATCCCCGGAAGATAGGTAAGGTATTATCCCGGAGTGTATGTTCGAAAATACCGAATAGCTTATTATCAAGCGGATGCTTTGGAACATCATAAAAATGATATAATCCTGCTTGAGCGGCCCAGCAAATATACAGTGTTGATGTGACATTCTGTTGTGCCCAATCAAAAATCTCACATATCGGCTTCCAGTAGGAAACTTCTTCGAAAGGCATTTGTTCTACAGGAGCACCTGTAATAATCATGCCATCATACTTCTGATTTCGGATTTCGTCAAATGTATAATAAAAAGCTTCTAAATGCTCAATAGGTGTATTTTTTGATATATGCTCTTTAATGCGTAAGAAGTTGATCTCTACCTGAAGAGGGGTATTCGAAAGCAGACGGATAAGATCTGTTTCTGTATCAATCTTAACGGGCATTAAGTTTAATATCAAAATCCTGAGTGGCCGTATATCCTGCATGTTGGCGCGTGAGTCATTCATGACAAAGATATTTTCAGCTTTTAGAAGTTCAATAGCCGGTAAATTATCCGGAATATTTAATGGCATATTCTTTCAGTTTACGTTATACGTACACAAAGTAACTACTTTTTTCTGAGCTATAATCAGATTGAAGCAAAAAGAGTGTCTTGCGATTGTTGTAAAACAGTATAGGAAGAAAAACAATAAGGATCGAATTATGTATCTTTGAATGCGAATACTAATAGTTTGGATAAACTATTAAACATACGAATTGTTATAATTAAAAGTAAACCATTATGTTACAAAGAGTCTTATTTATTGCCTTACTATCCATATTCGGGTTTTCGTGTGCAAATTCTCAGAATACTGAGACAAAGAAAAGTGAGAAATCTGAAACAAAAGGATTGGTGATGAAAATGGATCAGAAGCTTTTCCTTGAAAAGATTTTTGATTATAAGAAACAAAATCAAGAGTGGAAATACGAAAGTGATAAACCTAGTATTATTGACTTTTATGCTGATTGGTGTGCACCTTGTCGTAAAGTAGCACCAATTTTAGATGAGTTAGCTGAAGAATATAAAGGTAAGATCAA
>JBOFIZ010000072.1:0-2433 GCA_051650425.1 Bacteroidales bacterium | reverse complement strand
TATGAATTGCAGGATTGAAATTCATTTCAATAATTGCATAGTTTGAAATATTTGCCGTAGAATGTATGTCTGTAATCATAATATCGACGCCTGTTATAGCAACATTTAACACATGGGCTGCAGCCAGTGCAATCTCCTTGTAACTCGGATGCATTTGATCCGTATAATCGATACTGTCACCTCCCGTACTGATATTTGAATTCTCCCTCAAATAAATCGTAGATTCTTTTTGCGGTACAGAATCAAAATCCAGACCTTGATTCTTCAGGAACAACTCTTCATCCTTTCCTAACCTGATTTTTTCAAGAGGAGTTCTGTAGCCTTTACCTCTTAAAGGATCCAGATTTTTCATTTCTACCAATTGACGGATAGTATGAATACCGTCGCCTGTAACATTTGCAGGAACACGATGCAGTACGCCTACCACTTCATTTCCTATAATAAGGAAGCGGAATTCTCTGCCTGCAATGAAACGTTCTATCAGAATATTCTTATCATGTTTCAGAGCTTGCTTGATTCCCCATTCGTAATCCTCCTGACTGTACGGATACTTTAATATCGTTATTCCGATACCGAAATTCGTCGATTTGGGTTTGATGACTACCGATTCATTCTTGAAAAATGCAAAATCATGAAAGGCTGTAATCGGATCATGATATTCTTTACCCATCGGAGTATGTATTCCTTTTCGTTGAAGCAGCAGCTTCGTTACGGATTTATTCTCCATTTTCAGGATAGAAACATAATTATCCAGCGAAGTTTTGGTTGCCTGAACCACATACTCCTCTTTATTCCGATTGTATAAACGTACAAAATTCTCCTGACGATCGATAATCTCGAATGCTACACCTTTCTTTATAGCCGCTTTCAATAGTAGCTGAGTTGAAAGTTCCATATCTTCTAATCCATGAAACTGATAACCCTTCTCAATTGATTCACGTTTGTAGCGAGCAGCCTTTTCCAGGTAGTAATTCAGGAATCCCGACTCCTTACATCCCCGATATACCTGCAGACCACTTCTTGAGTCCGGATTGAAAGCGATTTCACTGATCCTTCTCCATTGCTCGGCATAGACCCGATTACTCCATATATTATAAGGTAACAGGGTTTCATAGATATCCTCAATCAGCTCTTGTACCTGATGAAGCATATTTTTCTCATCCTTATTATAGGAGCACTCTTTACATCGGCCGAATGAAGCTGCAAAATCACTTTTTCTGTTGGCCTCAATTTGCTCTTTATGTCCGAACGTATCCGTCTCCTCTTTAATTAAAGAGTAGAGCAGGAGGATATGAGAGAAATAAAGAACATTCGGAGATACACCCGATTTCTCTAAAGGATCCAGATCAATCGTCCGGATCTCAATATATGAAGGTGCTCCTTTATCCTGATCGAGAAACTTCAATCGGACAGGCATGTATAATTCTTTTTTGCTCTTGATACGCCCTTCATGAACGAATTGCTCAATATTATGATGATAATTATCCAGTGACGAATAATCCAGAATAAACTCTTCCTGATTGCGATATCCTAAAGGTCCGTTTCGCAAACTTATACTTTGTCCTGTTTTCATAGGACTTTCCAGATCGGCCCCGATAATTTTTACCCGATAGCTCTCTTCCGCTATTGGCGATGCACCGAACAACCAGATTAAGCTCCAGCGGTGACGCATGAAGTTTCGTAATACCTTCATGTAAGTTACTTCCTTCAGCTGATGAAGAGTCAGCTGTTGATCGTTATCCTTCAGTACCTTCGCAAACCATTCGTCCGTAAATGAGAAATTAAAATGAATACCGCAGATTAACTGACGTTTTCTTCCATATATCTGCGCTAAATGTTCTCTGTATAAGCGGAACTCATGATTCTCATTACCGTATTCGGCAATTGGGATCAGCTTCTCTTCCGGGATCAGAGGAGGCAGACTTTGTGGCCAAAGCAATTCATCCCCGATATTTTCCGACACAATGTCATGGATCGTCTCTACAAAGCCCAATGCTTCCCGAATGCTGGATAGCGGAGGCGTAATCATCTCGATCTGACTTTCCGAGAAATCTGTCGTGATAAACGGATTTACAGTTTTATCGCCGAACAAATCCGGGTGAGAAGTCAGTGCCAACTCTCCGTTAGCATGCACTCTCAGATTTTCTTTTTCTATCCCGAAGTTTCCTTCCAGAAAAAGGGATCTGGCTTTTTTATATAGTTTGTCCATCGTTGTATGTATTAATTGTCATTAATTGTGTTACTCGAATAAGGATATTCATTCTCCATATTCTCCGGTTTATTTTTCTTCATCTCTTTATGAAACTGAACAATGCTTAAACGACTCAGTTTTTTCTGTCTCACCTTATACATAAAATATAAGATAATTCCTCTGCTCACACTCGTCAGTGATATACTGATCCAGACCCCATCCAGACCAAGTGAAGTGTAATG
>JBOFIZ010000071.1:0-1110 GCA_051650425.1 Bacteroidales bacterium | reverse complement strand
ATTATCTTTGGTTTGTGTAAAGCGATAAGGTCCTAAACCTATGTAATTGACACCCTCAGATACTAATCGTTCAATATCTTCAAATGTGTTTGCCGTACCTCCGATAATAGTATTATTCCCCATCAGTCTGCGTGCTTCTGCAACCGGCATATCATTTTTACCCAGATGTACGCCGTCTGCACAAACTTCATTAGCCAATTCAGGTTCATCATTGATAATAAATATAGTTCCCATGCTTTTGCACATAGGACGAAGCATAGCACCAGCCATTACTTTAGTTGGAAAATCGGCATGTTTATTGCGGAATTGCAACAAAGGAACCCCTATTGCGGATAGTCCCATTGAGGTAATAAGTAATTCCTCAAAACTCATCTTATTCGGAAGTGTAATCCCGTGGAGTCTCGGAATCTGTTTTTTGGTAAACTCATCACAACGAGCCTGAAGTTTCTGATATTTACGAACTAACTTCTCATTATCAAAGTCTTGTTCCCATTCAGACCAGAAACTTCCCAGCATTGCAAATCCTCCGAATCCCAATTCATATAATTCTTCAATTTTGTCTTCGGTGACTCCGCCTAAAGCAATAATATAGGGCTTGATTAACCCGGCCTCTTTCGCTTTGCTCAAATCCTCTTTCGTAAAGCGGGAAGTATACCCTTCTTTTGAAATAGAATCATATACCGGACTCAGGAAATGATATTTACATTCGTCTACTGGTTCTTCCAGATCTTCAATCGAACGAAGCGTATCACTATTAATATAAGCATCACTGAATAATCCCTCCAGCTTATCTTCGTTTCGGGCATTCAGATGAACCCCTCTTACGATATATTCACCCGTCAGCTCATAGTGATCATGAAGCACAATCCGGTTATGAAAAACAGGATCTATCGATTCCAGAAAAGTAACCGTCTGTTCTTTACTCCAACTTGGTTTACGTAAATGAAGCGTTCCCAGGCCGGCTTCTAATAATTGTTTAATAGCCTCTGTTTCCTGAGGGTAGGTCTTTTCTGAAGTAATTACGATTAATTTCATAGGTTGTTTTTGTTATTTATCCGCCACAAGTTGCGCGGATAATTGTTAAATGCTCATTTGGACTAAGTTGATAAG
>JBOFIZ010000070.1:0-7168 GCA_051650425.1 Bacteroidales bacterium | reverse complement strand
TTAAATTACGTGGTTCATGGGGTGAGCTGGGTAACCAGAATACAAAATCGCTATATCCATTCTATCAGACTTTGCCTTTCGGTGTTACGAATGGTAGCTGGTTGATTGATGGTTTGAAGCCAAATACGGCAGGAGTACCGGGGTTGGTTAGTTCGGCAATGACATGGGAGCGTGTTCGTTCATGGAATATCGGTTTGGATGTTGCTGCGTTGAATAACCGTTTAACGGCATCATTTGACTACTTTAACCGTACGACTTTAGATATGATCGGCCCGGCTCCGGAACTTCCGGACATCTTAGGAACTTCTGTACCTAAAGTAAATAACTGTGACATGGAGTCAAAAGGTTTTGAAATGGAAATTGCATGGAGAGACCGTATTGGTGAAGTAGGTTATGGTGTGCGCGGGGTTTTATCTGACTCTCGTCAGAAAGTGACTCGTTTCCCGAATGCGACAAACAATATCGATACCTGGTATGCAGGACGTTATAGCGGTGATATCTGGGGTTATGAGACAATTGGAATCGCAAAAACGCAAGAGGAAATGGATGCGCATTTAGCACATACAAATCAAAATGCGCTTGGTTCTAACTGGGGTGCCGGTGATATTATGTATAAAGACCTGAATGGTGATGGTAAAATTGATGGTGGTGCAGGAACTTTAGGTAATACAGGTGATAAAAAAATCATCGGTAATTCAACTCCACGTTTCAACTTCGGTTTGACTTTGGATGCTCAATGGAAAGGTTTTGATATTTCATTATTCTTCCAGGGTATCGGAAAAAGAGATTACGCTGTAGGTGGTGCTTATTTCTGGGGAGCGACAGGAGGTCAATGGCAATCGGCAGGTTTTGAAGAACACTGGGATTTCTTCCGTCCGGAAGGTGACCCGTTAGGAGCTAATCTGGATTCTTATTATCCACGTCCGTTGTTTAGCGGCGAGGGTAAAAACCAGCAAACACAAACCAGATATTTGCAAAGTGCTGCTTATATCCGTTTGAAAAATGCTCAGATTGGTTATACATTCCCTTCGTCATGGATGTCGAAAGCGAAAATCCAATCATTGAGATTATTCGTTTCGGGAGATAATTTATTTACAATCTCAAGTATGTCAAAAATCTTCGATCCGGAAGCGATCGGCGGTGGCTGGGGTGATGGTAAATTGTATCCGTTGGCTCGTGTTATTTCATTCGGTTTGAATGTAAACTTCTAAAAACGTACTCTTATGACTAAAAATATAAAATCATATATCAAATACACTTGCCTTGCGGCAGGTGTATTATTCGGAGCTTCTTGTAATGATTTTCTGGATAGATCTCCATTAGATGAAGTTACACCACAACAGTATTTCAATACGGAAAGTGATTTAGCAGCTTATGCGATCAATCGTTATAACTTTTCGACACATAGCGGTTTTAATCTAGGTGTTTTTGCTTTAGATAACAATACGGATAATCAGGCGAACGTAAGTGGATCTAATTCGCGTTGGGTTCCGGGAGAATGGCGCGTAGGTCAGTCAGGAGGTTCATGGTCTTTTGGTAATATCCGTGCAGCAAATTACTTCTTTGAGCAGGTTAATCCTAAGGTTCAGGCTGGAAAGATTTCAGGAACGCCGACTAACATCAATCATTACGTTGGTGAAATGTATTTTATCCGTGCGTGGGAGTATTTTCAGAAACTTCAGGAGTTAGGAGATTTCCCTATTTTGAAAAGAACATTGCCGGATGATCATGCAGTTTTGACAGAAGCGAGTAAAAGACGTCCACGTAATGAAGTGGCTCGTTTCATTTTGCAAGATCTTGACTCAGCGATTATTCTGATGAATAATAAGCCTGCGGGTGGGAAAAATCGTCTGACTAAGAATGCGGCATTGCTTTTGAAATCTCGTGTTGCTTTATACGAAGGTTCTTGGTTGAAGTACCATAAAGGAACGGCTTTTGTTCCGGGTGGACCAGGATGGCCGGGTGCTAAAATGGATTATCTGAAAGATTTTACAATTGATATTGATTCAGAGATTAACTTCTTCTTAGATGAATGTATGAAGGCATCAGAGGAAGTAGCAAAAGAATTTGAATTGACAAAATCTACTGAAGTAACAAATCCTTCAGAGACATCATCATTCAATGGCTGGAATCCGTATTTCGATATGTTCAGTGCGACAAGTATGGAAGATATCAGCGAGGTATTATTCTGGAGATCTTATTCAGGTTCTCAGAATGTGACTCATGGTGTATCTCACTATATGGCAGCCGGTGGTGGTAACACAGGGTTTACCCGTTCATTGGTTGATAGTTATTTGATGGAAAACGGATTGCCGATTTATGCTACTAATTCGGGCTATCATGGCGAAGATAGTATTGAGACAGTAAAAGCAGATCGTGATATTCGTCTTCAACTATTTTTAGCAGCGCCTTCAGATATCCGTGTATGGAGATCAGGATCGGTTGAGCCATTCAAAAAAATTGCTCCTGCAATTCTTGAAAAAGCAGAAAACCGTTGTGTTACAGGATACCAAATTCGTAAAGGTTTGACTTATGATCCTGCTCAAAACTTGAGTGGAGCTACACAAACTTATGGTTGTATTGTATTCAGAGGTGCTGAAGCATACCTGAACTATATTGAAGCAAATTATATTAGAAACGGATCATTGAATGGTACTTCTCAGGAGTTCTGGAGAAAGCTACGCGAAAGAGCACAAATTGATTCGGATTTCAATAAAACAATTGCAGCAACAGATTTAAATAAAGAGAATGACTGGGCTGTATATTCTGCTGGTGTTAAAGTGGACGCAACACTTTATAATATTCGTAGAGAGCGTCGTAACGAATTGGTTGCTGAAGGTTTGAGATGGGCTGATTTGAGACGCTGGAGAGCTTTGGATCAGGTTAAAGAATATCAGATCGAAGGATTTAACTTGTGGGGTGGTAAAATGCAAGACCATTTTACTGATGATGCCGGTAAGAACTTGTTGATTCCGACAGGAACTGAAACAGCAGGTCAAACACCTAACGTTTCAAGTCCGAATAACAGTGATTACCTGAGACCTTATCAGATTATCAATGATAATAACCTGCTTTATAAAGGTTATATATGGCAAACATGTAAATATCTGGATCCGATTGCTCAAAATCACTTCAATATTACTTCATCTGTACCAGGTGATTTAGAAGGATCGGTAATTTATCAAAATCCGGGATGGCCATATCAGGCTAACCAACCAGGGGTTGATGTGAGATAATAAATATATTCTTTTCTATATAAAGAGTCATGAGATTTTACAAAGTCTCGTGACTCTTTTTTTTATTTTGTTTTTTAAGGCTATATAAAAGCGATAAATAGAAAGTTTAGACAGGGCTAGAATGAATAAACTGTAAAATTGATTGGATTTAATGTTAAATTTAAATGTGAAAAAATAGTTTGGTTTGGAATGTTTTATATTGATATAAATGCTTTTATATGCTGGTTTTCATGCTATTTATAGGTTATTAGAGGTAATCGTAAGAAAAATAAAGCAGAGAGCTTTGATTAAAATTTAAATTAAAATATTACTTTCGCGCCACTAAATCAATATAAATGCAACAATAGTGCAAGATAGTTTAAATATGTGGTGACTATTTTACTAAAATGAGAAATTAATTTTGAGAGAAAGAATGATTATTTATTTGTTGCAGTTTATGAGTTCGATTTAAATTAGCATATACCACAAAATATTAATTATGGGAAAAAAACCGACTGTATCGTTGTTGCAAAATCTTATTTGTAACAATGAGAAGCGTAGTTCACTTCTTCGATCTACAGTTATTTTATCTGCAATGGCTCCATCTCTATTGTATGGGAATGTCTTTGCAGCTGAGCGTACAGATGAAAAAACCGGAATGAGTTTTATAACATCGGCCTCTTCTGAAGTTAAAATCCAGGGAATCGTAAAGGATGAAACGGGAGAACCGTTGATTGGTGTGAGTGTTGTTGTCGAGGGTACGACTATTGGCACGATCACAGATTTCGACGGCAATTACGAGCTTTCTGTTCCGGCTGGTTCGAAATTAGTTTTTTCATATATCGGATACGAAGCACAATCATTTAAGACAGATGGTAAAACTGTTATAAATGTTGTTATGCGTGAAGACTCTAAAAATCTGGAGGAGGTAGTCGTTGTCGGATTTGGTGCGCAAAAAAAGGCGAATCTGACAGGTGCTGTAGCTCAGGTGAAAATGGCAGACGTTTTAGGAGATCGTCCGGTTGTGAATGCAATGAGTGCATTACAGGGAACAATGCCAGGTTTACAAATCTCGGGCGGATCGGGTCCCGGACAATCCAAAAGTTTTAATATTCGTGGTACAAACTCTATCAATGGAGGAAGCCCGTTAGTGTTAATCGATAACGTACCGGGTGATATTGATATGCTGAACCCTGAAGATATCGAAAGTGTATCAGTACTGAAAGATGCTGCTTCGTCGGCGATCTATGGTGCCAGAGCTGCTTTTGGTGTGATTTTGGTAACAACCAAAAAAGGGAAAAAAGGGGATAAGTTTACTTTAAACTACAATAATAATTTCGGATTCCAAAACAGTATCAACCGTCCACAGCAAGCTGGTGCGGCAGATGTGCTTTCGGCTTATCTGGATGCAGGTTTCAATCAGGGCAGATACTATACAGGACAGGATGTATCAAAATGGATTGAATATCTGAATGGCTATAAAAAAGATCCGTCTCAGTTTAATACATACGGAGATGGCGTTTATGTGGCAGAAGATGGATTTAACTACTATCTGAATGAAAAAGATATTTATGGTAACATGCTGGAGAAACACGGTTTCCTGCAATCTCATAATGTGTCGGCAACAGGAGGAAGTGATAAAATAAACTATCGTTTGTCTTTAGGTTACAACAACGAAGACGGAATTCTGTACACAGATAAAGATAAATATGATCGTATCTCTGTAGGATCCTATGTAGATGCTCAAATCACGCCGTGGTTAAGCCAGTCTATTGATTTCCGTTATGCGCGATCGAACCGTAATATGCCTTACGAAACTCAAGGAACACTTTATCAAATGCGTTTGCTGAATCTGTATCCGGAAGGAGAATTACAAACAAGTGACGGTTCATTCCTGCCTACGAACACGCCACGAAATTTGCTGGAACATGCCGGATATAATAATGCGGTCGTAGATAATCCGCGTATCTTGTCGCGTACGACATTGAAACCGTTGAAAGGATTGGAAGTTAATTTCGAATATACATTCGATAAACGTGTGTATGCATCGAAACAATATAATCAACCTTACGATTTAACGACTATTGAGTTGATTCGTAAGCAATCGGTAAATAATTCGATTTTTGAAAAAACAAAAGAAAATACGAATTACAATGCATTGAATCTGTTCGGAACTTATCGCTATTCGCTAAAAGAAAAACATAACTTCAGTGCGATGGCCGGTTTTAATCAGGAGTCAAGCAAATTTGAGAAAGATTATCTGAAAAGACTGAATATGATTAATGAAAATAATCCATCATTCAGTGGTGCTACAGGTGAATCATTTATTCAGGATACATACAAAGACTATACAGTTCGTGGATTCTTCTATCGATTGAATTACGATTACGAGGGTAAATACCTGATTGAAACAAACGGACGTTACGACGGATCGTCTAAGTTTCCTAAGAAAAGTCGCTTCGGATTCTTCCCTTCTTTTTCTTTAGGCTGGAATATGGCTCGTGAAAACTTCATGGCTAAAACAAATGACTGGCTGGACGAATTGAAACTTCGCGGATCATGGGGACAAATCGGTAATCAGGCAATCGATCCTTACCAGTTTACACCGGTAATGAACCCGATCAAAGCTGACTGGATTTATGGTGTTGAGAGACCTACATCTTTAGATGCACCGGGTCTTATCAGCAGCTTCTTTACATGGGAAACGGTAGAAACGCTGGATTTGGGATTTGATATGGCTGTGTTGAATGGTCGTCTGAGATCGACATTTGACTGGTATCAGCGTGATACAAAAGATATGTTGGCTCCGGGTATTGAGTTGCCTAGTGTGGTGGGTGCAAGTGCTCCGTTACAAAATGTGGCTGACTTACGTACAAAAGGATGGGAGTTGTCGGTTTCGTGGAGAGATGCGATCGGTGACATCGGTTACAATATCGGATTTAACCTGTATGATTCGAAAACAGAGGTGACGAAATACGATAACAAATCGGGTATCTTGTTTAAGTCAGACGGATCCAATCAATATTACGAAGGCTATCAGATGGGACAGATCTGGGGATATGTTACTGACGGATTCTATACAGTAAACGACTTCGAAGATCTGACAACCTGGAAACTGAAACCGGGTGTTCCTTCTATTCAGGGTGTAACTGTGAAACCGGGAGATGTGAAATTCAAGAATCTGCGCGATGATGAAGGAAGCAATAATCAGATTGACGGAGGAGACGGGACATTGGCAAATCCGGGAGATCGTAAGATTATCGGTAATAACTCAAACAGATATCAGTATGGTATCACTGCCGGTTTAAACTGGAAAGGTTTTGACTTGAATATCTTACTGCAAGGTACAGGTAAAAGAGACTACTGGACAAATGACGACAGACGTTGGGCATTTAATTCAGGCCGTTTCGGTACGATCTTTGATGATCAGTTGGATTACTGGAAACCAATTCAGACATCTGATCCAAGTGCTCCGGGGTATTATGAGCCGGTAAATCCGAACTCAGAATATTTCCGTATGTATAATGAAAGAGAGAATGCCGGTTCCAATACAAGAACTCAAACCGGATATTTGCTTAATGCTTCTTATCTGCGTTTGAAAAACGTTACGTTGAGTTATTCTTTCCAGAAAAATATGCTGGAGAAAATTCATTTAGCAGGTCTGAAAGTGTTTGTGTCGGGTGAGAACCTGCATACATGGACGAAATTGCCAAAAGGTTATGATCCGGAACGTATGAGCTGGGGATATCCTTTCTACAGAACGATTTCTTTTGGTATTAACTTGACACTTTAATCATTTAATCAGCGAAAACAATGAAAAAATATATCCTTTTACTCGCGTCTTCGTTATGTTTACTGACGACAGCCTGTAATGATGAATTTTTAGAGAAATATCCGGTTGAATCACAGACAGAGCCTACTTCTTTTGTGACAAACGAGAATTTCAAGACCTA
>JBOFIZ010000069.1:0-15191 GCA_051650425.1 Bacteroidales bacterium | reverse complement strand
AAAAGCGTCATCAGATGGCTATGGAGTATCTTGATATGGTCGGACTTAAAGAGTGGGCAGATCATTTACCAAACGAAATGTCAGGGGGGCAAAAACAGCGGGTTGCTATTGCCAGAGCTTTAGTTGCTAAACCACAGATAATTCTTGCAGATGAACCAACCGGAGCTTTGGATAGTGTTACCTCGGTGGAGGTGATGAACTTGCTTAAAGAAGTAAACGATACAGGAATGACCATGATTGTTGTTACACATGAAAACGATGTGGCTATGAAAACAGAAAAAATCATTCGTCTCAGGGATGGCTTGATCGAAAAAATAGAGAATACAGCAGATTTGATTAATATATAATTTCTAAATCTTACATCATGGATTTATGGATAGAAATATGGGAAACGATTAAACGGAATAAACTCAGAACATTCTTTACAGGTTTTTCGGTTGCCTGGGGTATCTTTATGCTGATAGTTTTACTTGCTGCAGGTAATGGTCTTCGCAATGCAATTGCTCGCAATTACGAGACTAGTTCGGTAAACGTTCTCCGTTTATTTCCGGGTCGGACTACTATGTCGTTTGGAGGATACGAAAAAGGCAGGCGGATAAATCTCGATAATAATGATATGCGTCTTTCTGAAAGTTTAAAAGATAATGTAGCCGAAGTTTATCCGTCTTCAAGAGCTTACGGTGTAAATGCAGTTCGGGGTGTTCAAACTTCTTCTGTTACTTGTGAAGGAGTTTACCCTGCTTCAATTGAAGCAAATGGGATAAAAATAATAAATGAGAACGGTCGTTTTATAAATGATATGGATATGATTAACCGAAGACGTGTTGCGGTTATTCATAAACAACTGAAAGAATCTCTTTTCCAAAATGAAGATCCTGTTGGCAAGCAAATTATTATAGGTAAAATGCCTTTTCAGGTTGTCGGTGTATATGATTTTAATTCATCTCGTAATAATGGCAATATCTTTATTCCTTTCACTACATCAGAAGTGATATTTCCTCCTAAAAATGGATACAGCAATCTGACATTGTCACTTCAAAATCTTGATACACGTGAGGCTAATGAGAAATTTATTGAAAAACTCAAAGTTCTTCTTGCAAGACTTCATAATTATGATCCTACAGATGACTCTTCCATTTGGATTTGGAATAAGTTAGATGATTATTTACAGACCATGGGTATTCTTAACGGGATCACTCTTTTTATCTGGGTTATTGGCATTGGTTCGCTGATTGCCGGTATAGTCGGCATTAGTAATATTATGTTGATTACTGTAAAAGAGCGAACACGTGAAATAGGTATTCGCAAAGCATTAGGGGCAACACCGAATTCGGTATTGAAAATGATCCTTCTTGAGTCGTTGCTCATTACAGGGGTTTTCGGTTATGTTGGCTTAGTTTTTGGGATTACTCTTACCGAAGGGGTAAATGCACTCCTTAGTTCGGGTAACAGTTCCAATGGTATGGTTATGTTTTATAATCCGACAGTAGATATAAGGGTAGTTTTAATTGCCTCCATTGTAATTATCACAGCTGGACTTTTCGCAGGATTTATTCCTGCTAAGCGTGCTGTAAATATTAAACCAATTGAAGCTTTGCGTTATGAATAAAATACCATTTTTCGATTTAGATCAGATGCAGGAGATCATCCATACGCTTAGCAAAAATAAACTTCGCAGCTTTCTTACTATGTTTGGTGTAGGCTGGGGTATTTTTATGTTGGTTGTGATGATTGGTGCCGGTAACGGTTTAGAAAACGGGGTGTTGGCAGGAGTAGAGGGAATACCTACAAACTCATGTTTTATGTTCACCAACCGCACGACGCTTCCTTATAAAGGGTTTCAACGCGGAAGATATTGGGAATTAAAGCAATCGGATGTCTCGGTTATTCGTCAGAATGTTCCGGAAGTTGATTTAGTTGAACCTGTACTTTTCGGTGGTGGAGGAACGGATAATACGGTATATAAGGATAAAGCGGGTAGTTTTAGTACTAAAGGTATCGCAGACAACTACTTTAAAATTGATCCTGTAAAGACAATCGAAGGGCGTCTGATTAATAAAATAGATATAGCAGAAAATCGAAAAGTCTGTCTGATTGGCGAAAAAGTTTACAATGATCTTTTCTCTAATACACCTAACAGTATTGGAGATTATATACGGGTCGACGGGATTTACTTTCAGGTGATCGGGATAGTGAAAGCTACGACACAGATCAATATGGGGTCAAGTACGGATGAAACGATTTTTATTCCGATTACGACTATGCAACAGGCATACAGTCGGGGAGATGAGGTTCACATGATTGCTGTTACGGCTCAGCCGGATAAATCGATAACCAAAGTACAGGATAAAATAACAAAACTCATTAAAGAGCAGCATATGATTAATCCCGATGATAAGTCTGCACTTTGGGTCCTTAATATTGAGGAGCAATTTCAGCAAATGAGTATGCTTTTTATGGGGATTTCGGTTTTAATCTGGATTGTAGGTATGGGATCCTTAGCAGCAGGTGTGATCGGTGTGAGTAATATTATGGTAGTAACAGTGCAGGAACGAACTAAAGAAATCGGTATTCGCAGAGCACTTGGAGCTAAGCCTGCTGAAATTATTTTACAGATTGTACAAGAAACTGTTTTGCTGACGATTGTAGCCGGACTAGTAGGAATGACAATCGGTATTGGTGTATTGGATGTTGCAGGCCGTATTCTCCAGGCTGATCAATCAGGTAATATCTTTATGAAAGATCCTCAGATCACATTTAATGTAGCTGTACTGGCTTTAGTCGTTTTGATTATTTGTGGCATCCTCGCAGGATTGGTTCCGGCAAGCAGGGCTATGAAGATTAAAGCAATTGATGCAATAAGAGAAGAATAAACACATAAATAAGAAACAACTATGAAACGAATTTTATTTATCACACTTTGTTTGTTGATGAGTGTGACTACGCTTTTGGCAAGCGGTGCAATGAGAAAAGAAACAAGAAAAATTGGTAAGTTTTCATCGATAAAAGTTTCAAACGGAATTCGGGTCTTTCTGACAAATGGAAATTCTGACAAAGCGGTGATTGAGTCTAATATTGAAGACTTCAGAGATGTTAATATATCATCTTCGGGATCAGCTCTGACAATATCTCTTTCTCCTTTTGACAAACGGAATAATGCGGTATTTAAGAATGTGACGGTTAATGTGTATCTGTCAACTAAAACGATTGATGAAATCGGAGTCTCAAGTTCTGGTTCTGTAACTTCGGAATATAAGTTTACAGGAAAATCATTAGATATAAAAGCTAGTTCAGCGGGAGCTGTGAAAATGAATCTTGATATGAATGAAGTGGAGGTGGAGTCATCGTCAAGCTCGGTAATTAAGCTTCGCGGAAATATAAATGAACTTGATATAAATTCTTCTTCAGCGTCATCTGTAGATTATGATGGTAAAACTCAAAAAGTAGATGTTAAGTCAACTTCAAGTTCTAGCGTCAACTTAAAAGGTATTTCGCAAAATGCAGAACTATCGGCAAGCTCAGCTGCAAAAATCAAAGTGACCGGGAGCTCAGCCTTCTGTGAAGCTTCTACCAGTTCTAGCGGTTCTATTGATGCTTCAGCTTTTGTATGTGAGCAAGTTGTAGCTAAAGCTAGTTCCGGGTCAACGTTGAAAGTTAATGCCGTTAAGAAAATGCAAGTATCTGCATCTTCAGGAGCGAAGATATATTATAAAGGATCACCGGTAATCACTCAAGAATTAAGCAGTGGTGGCAAACTGGTAAAATTTTAATCTAATCAAAATTCGACAATAATGAAAAAAGCATTCAAAATACTAGGTATCATTGTTCTTGTTGTGATATTTTTGAGTTCATTCTTCTTCTTATGGAAAAAAGCTCAACCTAAAACACTCCATTATGGGATAGAAGTTCCGAAGATCGATACATTAGAGAAGAAAACAGTAGCAACAGGTAAAGTTGAACCACGCGATGAGGTGGCTATTAAACCTCAGATTACAGGTATTATCGAGGAAATCTATAAAGAAGCTGGTCAATCGGTTAAAGCCGGAGAGGTAATTGCTAAGATCAAAGTTATTCCTGAAATGGCTAATCTGAGTAATGCAGATTCACGTGTTCGTTTAGCTCAAATTGCTCTGGATCAGTTTAAATCTGAATTTGAAAGACAAAAGAAGCTTTATAACACAGGGGTAGTTTCTAAAGAGGAGTTTGAGAAAAGCGAAGCAACTTATCAACGTTATGTAGAGGAGTTGGATAATGCAAAAGACAATCTGGAGATCATAAAATCAGGTATTTCTAAAAAAGGAAATGCGTATAGTACAACACAAATTCGCTCTACTGTTTCGGGAATGATACTTGATGTGCCGGTCAAAGTGGGTAACTCTGTTATTCAATCCAATAACTTTAATGACGGGACAACGATCGCAACGGTAGCTAATATGAACGATATGATTTTCCGTGGTAATATTGATGAGACGGATGTCGGACGTGTAAAAGAAGGTATGCCTCTGGTTTTGACTCTGGGAGCTGTGCAAGGAACTAAGTTTGATGCTGTATTAGAATATATATCTCCGAAAGGAAAAGAAGAAAATGGAGCGAATTTGTTCGAGATAAAAGCAGCAATGGTAGTGCCTGACTCTGTTTTTGTAAGAGCCGGTTATAGTGCTAATGCTGAGATTGTTTTGAATCGTAAAGCTAATATTCTGACTATTCCCGAATCGACAATTGAATTCGTGAAAGATACAGCATTTGTTTATCTGCTTACATCTAATGATGCTGTTGAGCAGACATTCGATAAAAAGCAAATTCAGGTAGGTTTGTCTGATGGTATCCGTATTGAAGTTCTATCCGGATTAAATAAAGAAGATAAGTTACGTGGTAATATTGTAGAAAAAAAATAGGAGTAAATTATGCGTAAAATATATCTGATAATCTTAGTATTCGGATTGTCCGTAGGGTCCTTTGCTCAAAAGAAATGGACACTTCAGGAGTGTATTCAATATGCGGTGGAAAATAATCTCGATATTCAAAAAATGCAATTGCAGAAAGAGAGTAGTGAGGTTACATTGAATACTTCAAAAATGAGTCGTTTACCCGATTTGAATGCAGGTCTTGGACAAAGTTTTAGCTTTGGTCGCTCCGAAAACAGAGATGGTGTATTGACTGACAGAAATTCTGCATCCAGTAACTTTAACGTTAGTCTGGGAGCTCCAATCTTTACAGGATTGCGTATAACGAATGAAATAAAAGCAAATAAAAGTGCCATTAATGCCATTGTTGAAGAGCTTGACCAGGCTAAGCAAGATCTAAGTATTCGTGTGACAAGCCTTTTCTTACAGGTTTTATTCAATAAAGAGATGGTGAAGATTTCTGAGGAGCAATTAAACCTTTCGAAAGATCAGCTGTCAAAAACGAAAGCATTAAATGAGGCAGGACGTGTTGCTGATTCAGAAGTTTATGAAGCAGTATCGATTGTAGCGTCGAATGAGCAAAGCCTCGTAGAAGCGCAGAATGCTTATATGCTCTCTCAATTGGATTTGGCTCAGGCGCTAGAAATAGATGATACAAATTCATTTTTAGTAAGTGATCCGTTTATTGAAGCAAGTATGCTGAATGGAGAAGCGTTATTGAATAACAAAGATGTTATCTATGAAACAGCTTTGAGAAATCGTGCATCGGTTAAAGCTGCAAAATACAGAATAGATGAAAGTAAGCATAATATTAAAGTAAGTCGCTCTGCTTATTTTCCAACTATAAGTTTCGGTGCTAATTATTCCAATGGTTATTATCATAGCTACGGAGAAGAATATGCCGAAATGAATAGTAGTTTTTCCAGTCAGTTAAAAGAGAATGGGCGCTATAGTTTAGGGTTGAATTTGAATATTCCTATCTTCAATAAATTTGCTACACGTAACCGCGTTAGAATGTCTAAACTAAATTTAAGAACCCAGGAAATAAACTTTTTGCAGGCCAAAAAGGTTTTACAAAGAGAAGTCGAACAAGCTTACTATAATGCAGTCGCTTCGAAAGAAAAATTCATAGCCAGTACAAAGGCTATGGAGGCAGCTAAAGTAGCTTATGACTATATGGCTCAAAGGTATGATGCCGGTAAGGCAACTGCTTTTGAGTTCGGTGAACTCAAAAATAGAGTCGGACGGAGTGAAGCTCAGCTTTCTCAGGCGAAGTACGAATTTATACTTCGTTGTAAGATTCTTGATTTCTATATGGGAACGCCAATCAGTATGTAGTTTATGAAGTAATATAGATTAATAAGAGTAGGATAGGGTGACCTGTGAAAGGTCGCCCTATCCTGTTTTTATATGTATCGTGCACAGTGGTAGCAGCCTTGACTATTGTCCGCTGATCTGTTTAATGTGATTTATGTATATTCTGAAAAAATAAGGGGAGGTGTAAATAGGAAGACATAAAAAAAGCCCCGATAAGGGCTATCTTAATTTAGAACGTAAAGAAAAAAAAGAAACAACCGTGAAGTAGGATATGAATAAAAACTCCGAATAATAGGTTTTGAGTGCCCGACCTCTTTTGTAATCTGCCGTACTTAAAGTATACCCGAAGGCGCAGCCCGCCATTAAAAGTCAAAGCTTATTCTCGGTTTTGTGAAAAAAACTGTGAGTTTACCAATCGTAAATCAACACGGCTGTTTCATACTGCAAATATATATTACTTGATTTTATCTCCCAAATGTTTTAGTGTAAATCTTTATTGAATTTTGATTTTTATTTCTGAACATCGGGTCAAGCATTTAATTAGCGTCTTTGATATTATAACGTCATTTTGATAAGATGGTTCAAAAAAAATAGCACTAGGTATAAATATACATACTAAAAACGGGTAAAAAAGATTAAGATTGAATCAGAAACTCCATTAAATCGGTAGTTTGCTATATCTTTGTATCAGAGTTTAAAAATTAGAATAAAACCAAAAGGTATAAATATACAAGTAATGAGCATAGAATTAAAAAAAGAACCGAGAATTTGGGTAGCGATCTTGCCTATAGTTTTTCTTGTTGTCGCATTAAGTTTGAATGTTTACTATTTAGGTAGTGATGCTTTGGGAGGTGCAAGTCAGATATTATTAATTATATCAGCTGTATTGTGTTTTGGTATTGCCCGTATAGAATCAGGCGTAACCTGGGATCAGACTGAGAAAACAATTGTTAAGCATATCGGTGATTCGACACCGGCCATTCTTATCTTGTTTATGATTGGGGCTTTATCCGGAGCGTGGATGCTTAGTGGAGTTGTTCCTACGATGATATATTATGGATTACAAATTATTGATCCGTCTACTTTTTTGTTGACGGCATGCATTATATCTTCAATCGTGTCAGTTGCTGCAGGTAGTTCATGGGCTACGGTTGCAACAATCGGTGTAGCAATGATGGGGGTTGGTAAAGCTCTGGGGTATAGTGATGGCTGGATAGCCGGAGCTATTATATCAGGAGCTTATTTCGGTGATAAGGTATCTCCTTTATCGGAAACAACGAACTTAGCTGCAAATATTACCGGAACTCCGCTATTTAAGCATATCCGCTTTATGATGTATACGACTGTTCCTAACTATGTGATTACATTGATTATATTCTTTATAGCAGGATTGTCGATGAAAGCTGAAGGTGCTGCGCAAATGACGGCCTTTACTGATGCTTTGAAATCCTCTTATATGATTTCTCCGTGGTTGTTGTTAATCCCGGTAGGGACGTTTGTTTTAATATCACGTCGTATGCCGACACTGATTATATTGATGGTTTCTTCATTGTCAGCTGCGGTTATAGCAATAGTTTTTCAGACAAATATAACAGAGAGTGTATCAGGAATAACAGATAATAGTTTTACGGCTGGAGTTATGGCTGCATTTCAGTCTTTATATGGATCTGTACAGGTAGAAACAGGTTATGAGGCTCTGAATGAGTTGGTTGCTACAAAAGGAATGGGCGGAATGATGAATACGGTATGGTTGATTCTGGCTGCGATGACGTTCGGTGGAGCAATGGAAGCAGGTGGAATGTTGCAGACAATATCCAATTACATGGTGAAATTAATGCGTAATACATTTTCAACTGTAGGTTGTACGACGTTTTCATGTTTGTTTTTGAATGTAACAACTGCTGATCAGTATATATCTATTTTACTTCCGGGAAAAATGTTTGCATCGATTTTTAAAAATAAAGGATATGATACGGCGTTATTAAGCAGAACTCTGGAAGATAGTGCAACTGTAACGGGTGTGTTGATTCCATGGAATGCTTGTGGTTTAACGCAGGCTACTGTCTTGAATGTGGCAACACTTACCTATCTGCCGTATTGTTTCTTTAATATATTAAGTCCGATAACGACTCTTCTTATTGCTGCTATTGGATATAAGATAACCAAGGTTGAAACCACAGAAGAAGAAGTTGGCGTGAGTTGTGCCGGAGAATCACCTATCCCTGTTTTAAATGAGGAATTAAAGAATCTTTAATGAGCGTATTTCAATAAAAAGCTCTACCTTTGCACCACTTTTTTTTAGAGAGAATAAGAAATGGACGACGATAGTTGTATAAAGTATTAATTCGGGCAGGGGATATCTTGATTTAATTTTCCTCTGTCGCATTAAAGTATGGAGGCAAAAGTAGATGGTAAAATTTCTTACCTGCCAGGGTGGATTCTTTGAACGGGAATCTTGGATGCCGGACTGTTGGATCAATGTATTGTGTCCTTCAGAATCTGATATACGATATTTAGAAGATGAGTTTAATGTTCCAAGATCATTCTTGAATGATATTGAAGATAACGAGGAACGTCCGCGTATGGAGCATGAAGACGGATGGCGTTTAGTTATCCTGCGTGTTCCTTTTAAAACAGAAGATAATGATAATCCCTTCATCACGGTACCTTTGGGTATTATAACAAAAGGTGATTTGTTTATTACGGTTTGTCATTACGATGTGGAAATGCTTCATGATTTTATATTGTTTTCGCGTCGGAAAATGTATATAGAGAAGAAACGAGATGATCTTTTGCTGCATATAATGCTGACCTCTTCGGTTTGGTTTATGAAGTATCTGAAGCAAGTTAATGTTCAGATCAAGCAAGGTGAAGATGAATTGGAGAGATCCGTCAGAAATGAAGAGTTGCATAGATTGATGAAGCTTGAGCGGACATTGGTTTATTTTATTACCTCGATCAGAGGGAATGAGATATTATTGATTAAGCTTAAGAGCATGTTTAAGCAAAGCGAGATTCATTATGATAAAGATTTGTTAGAGGATGTGGAGATAGAGTTGCAGCAAGCGCATAGCTCTGCTAATATATACAGTCATATCCTGTCGAGTATGATGGATACATTTGCTTCTATTATTTCGAATAATCTTAATATAATCATGAAGCGTCTGACATCGATATCAATTATATTGATGATCCCGACATTGATAGCAAGCTTTTACGGAATGAATGTTCCAAACTTTATAGAAGAATGGCCTTTTGGCTTTGGCTGTATTATTATTGTTTCAATATTATTATCAGTTATGGCGTTAGTCTTCTTCAAGAAAAGAAAGTGGTTATAGAGTAATCTATAATCACTTTTGTTGTTTTATTGCCTTTGTAAGTATGTATGATTTATCAAAATCTTTATCTTTGCGCAAGTATGAAAAAGATTCTAATAACAACATTAAGTATAATATGCTGGGTGAGTGTCTGTGCACAATCATCCGGGGCATCGGGCAATAATAGCTCAGAGCCGGGTAATGAACAAATGCCTGAAGTGCCGATGAAAATATCTGCATGGAAAATTAATCCGTTATTGGGCGAAATCTCGCGTTCGGCAATGGATACGTTGTCACGCAATTTCCAGAATCAAACGGTAATGGACGGGGAGCCTTACAGTCGTATGTATACCGGTCCGATGGGTTCACCGTATATGAGCCGTTATATTTTCGATCAGCCAATTGCACCTTCATTTCTGTTTTTACAACCATTTCAGGGATATACATATAATGTGCAAAATACGAAGTTTTATGATACAACTGTTCCATTTTCTAATCTGACATACTTTAGTTCAGGGAACAGACAAAACGGTGAAGATCGATTTAAAGCATTCTTTACCATCAATCGTGGAAAAAAACTAAACTTTGGCGGTGATTTTGATATGATCTATGCCAGAGGGATCTATAATAATCAAACAGCTAAACAAACGCATTACCGTTTATTCGGATCATACGTTACAGACCATTACTCGTTGCATGCTGCAGTTATGGGTAATGCAATGTCCAATAAAGAAAACGGGGGAATAGTTGATGATCGTTATATTACAGATCCGACAGCAATTGATGCAAAAAAGAAGAATTTCAAACCCAGAGATATTCCTACGAATCTGAATGATAATTTTAACAGAGTTATCAGTGATAATTATTTCTTCACTCAAAGATATAATTTAGGATTTGAACGTAATGTAGTAGTCGATTCTGTTGAATTAAAAGACTCTGTAGAGTTTGTTCCGGTTACAAGCTTTATACATACGTTTGATTTTCAGAAAAACTTTAAACGTTATGTAATGGACTCACCTCCTTCAGACTCTGCGTTTTTCGAGAATTATTATTTTGACAAGAATAAATTCAGAGATCATACGCGTAACTGGAAGTTGAGCAATACTGTTGGGATTTCTTTGCGCGAAGGGTTTAATCGATTTATGAAATTCGGTTTGACAGGTTATGCTCAGTTCGTTTCAGAGCGCTATGAGTTGATGAATCCGCTTCATTTTATGGGAATGGCAACGGCACCTGAAATGAACAAATACACGGAGAACACGCTCTATGTGGGTGGACAGTTACTGAAAACACAAGGCAGTGCTTTTACTTTTGATATTAACGGACGTTTTGGAGTTGTCGGCCATAATGCAGGCGATATAGATGTTCAGGGTAATATTAATTCAATGTTTAAGCTATTCAAAAAAGACTTTTACGTAAATGCTCAAGGTATGTTTTTGAATAAAGCACCGAACTTCTATTATGATCGCTGGATCTCAAATAACTTTATATGGGATAACAACTTTAAATTCGAACAACGTTTTCGTGCCTTAGGCGAAATCGGAGTGAAACAATGGGATTTTTCTCTGAAAGCTGGTTTTGAAAATATAACAAATCATATATATTTCAACGAAAAATCGCTGCCTGTACAAGATGAGGGAAGTGTTCAGGTGTTTACTGCATCATTAATGAAAAACTTTGCATTCGGACCTTTCCATCTTGATAATGATATAACATATCAGAAGAGTTCAAACCAAAAGGTTCTTCCTTTGCCTGATTTGATGCTCTATCATAATATGTATTTCAACACTGCAATTGCGCGTGTTCTGAAGATTCAGATCGGAGTTGATTTACGTTATTGGAGTAAATATTATGGGCAGACTTATCAGCCTGCTACAAACATGTTTGTTAATCAGCAAGATGTAGAAATCGGGAACTATCCGTTGATGAATGTGTATGTGAATTTCAATTTGAAAAAAGCCCGCTTCTTTGTTATGATGTATAACGTGAATCAAGGTCTGTTTGGTGGAGATGAATATTTCTCAATGCCAGGTTATCCGATAGCTCCACGTTCGTTTAAATTTGGTCTTTCATGGAATTTCCTAAATTAAATTAGTCATTAAATATGAAGAAACAACTCTATCTGTATGTGATACTGTTAGCAATGATTGTCGTTGCGATGGTGGTAGTAAAAGGACATATGGCAGAGCAGGAGAATGTAGTTCCCCGTGATCTTTCGCAAATAAAAGAAGAAGGTGCATTAAGACTGGCCGCAGACTATAATTCAGTAGAATTGCATGCCTCCGCGGATTCAATGGCCGGATTTCAATACGAATTAGCCAAAGAATTTTCTAACTTCTTAGGCGTTGAAGTCGAAATTTATCCGATCGGAGATATTCAGGAGTCTCTCAAAGGGCTTGATGATAATGAATTTGATATTGTTGCGCGATTGATTCCTGTCACAACATCTTTGAAAAATGAATATGCAGTTAGCGTCCCTTTTATTACATCAAAGCATGTTTTGGTACAACGTAAAGCCAAAGATGCCGTTGATAGTACTTTTATTCGCAATCAATTAAAGTTAGCAGGAAAAGAATTATACATTCCAGCTAATTCATCTGTTGCAACGCGGTTAAGTAATTTGATGAAAGAAATAGGCGATACAATATATGTGAGACAGCATGATATGTATCAGGATGAACAGCTCATCCAAATGGTTGCTACGGGCTTGATTGATTATGCTGTGGTTGACGAACATATTGCAAAAAAACTGATAGGTAATTATCCGGAGCTGGATATAGAAACAGATATTAGTTTTTCACAATTAAATTCGTGGATTACACGCAAAGAGTCAGTAGAACTGATAGACTCAATAAATAGCTTTATTGAGAAATTTAAGACAAGTGATAAGTTTAAATCTTTACAGAAGCGTTATCTTAAGTAAGGATCAGAGAATTTAAAAACACAAAGATGAATTATCCGGCAAATATAGAACAGAAGATTGGCTTTGATAAAATACGCCAATTATTAAAAGATAAATGCTTAAGCTCATTAGGGGAAGAACAAGTTTCTCTAATGAGCTTTTCTTCAAACTTTGAAGAGGTTAAGCAAAAACTGGAGGAAACTTCAGAGATGATTAGAATTATTCAGGAGGAAGACGAATTTCCTGCAAATTACTTTTTTGATGTCCGTCCGGCTTTATCGCGAATCCGGGTAGAAGGAACCTATTTGGATCAAAGTGAATTGTTTGATTTAAGACGTTCTTTAGAGACTATTTATGCACTGGTTCGTTTCTTTAAAAAAGAGGATGAGGCTGAAGTTATATATCCTCGCTTAACGGATGCAGCAGGGGGTATTTTGGTGTTTCCTTCTATCCTGAACGGGATCGACCGTATTCTGGATAAATTCGGCTATATAAAGGATAATGCTTCAAGCGAATTATCACGTATACGCAGAGAGTTATCGCAAGTCTCAAGTTCGATAAGCCGCACGCTGAACTCCATCTTAAGATCTGCTCAGAGCGAAGGTATTGTAGATAAGGATCTGACACCGACCATGCGCGATGGCCGACTTGTGATCCCCGTTGCTCCTGCGTTTAAGCGCAAAATTAAAGGGATCGTACACGATGAATCAGCCAGTGGTAAAACTGTGTTTATTGAGCCGGCTGAAGTGGTTGAGGCAAACAATCGGATCAGAGAGTTGGAAAATGAAGAAAGACGTGAGGTTCTGAAAATTCTTACTGAGTTTGCAAACGAGCTACGTCCTTACGTAAATGATATTTCAGAGAGTTATTCGTTTTTGGCACTGATTGATTTTGCTCGCGCTAAAGCTATGTTTGCCATAGAAACAGACGCTATATCACCTATTCTCGAAGACTATTGCCAGGTTGACTGGTATGGGGCAAAACATCCATTGTTGCTCTTGTCTTTACGTAAACAAAACAAGCCGATAGTACCTCTCGATATTACGCTTTATGATAAGAAACGATTGCTTATTATCTCAGGGCCCAATGCCGGGGGTAAATCTGTTTGTCTGAAGACCGTAGGTTTGTTGCAGTATATGTTGCAATGCGGAAATCCGATACCCGTATACGAAAACTCACGAACAGGGTTGTTTGACAGTATATTCATTGATATCGGGGATGAACAGTCAATCGAAAATGATTTGAGTACCTATAGTTCTCACTTGACTAATATGAAAAACTTTTTGCGTCATTGCGACTCGAAAAGCTTATTGTTGATCGATGAGTTCGGAGGCGGTACAGAACCTCAGATTGGTGGTGCCATAGCTGAAAGTTTATTGGATCGGTTTAATCAAAAAGGTGCTTTCGGTGTGATAACGACTCACTATCAGAATCTGAAGCATTATGCCGAGCATCATGAAGGTGTTGTGAATGGAGCGATGTTGTATGATCGTCATCATATGCAACCGTTGTTTAAGCTTTCGATTGGTAATCCGGGTAGCTCCTTTGCCATAGAAATTGCCCGTAAAATCGGATTGCCGGAAGATTTGATAGAAGATGCTTCTCAAATTGTAGGTAGCGATTATATCGATATGGACAAATACCTTCAGGATATTGTTCGTGATAAACGCTATTGGGAGAATAAACGCCAGGAGGTTCGTAAAAAAGAAAAGAGACTCGAAGATACATTAGAAAAATATGGCGAGCAACTCTCGTCTCTGGAGTCGCAACGCAAAGAAATACTGCGTCAGGCTAAAGCAGAAGCTCAGACTCTGATTTCACAAACCAATGCGAAAATAGAGAATACAATCCGCGAAATCCGGGAAGCTCAGGCAGATAAAGAAAAAACAAAACTGATTCGTTCTGAAATAGAGTTGTTTAAAGAGAAATTGCGTGAAGAGGCTAATGATCCGGATAGCAAATTATCCAGAAAAATAGAAAAGCTTCGTCAGAAAGAGCAAAATAAAGGAAAGAATAAACCTAAAACGAATTTGGATATTCTTCCTAAAGAAGTGGTTTTCGCTGTCGGTGACCAAGTCCGGATAAAAGGACAAACAACTATCGGCGAGATTTTAGAATTAAACAATAAACAAGCGACAGTTGCATTTGGGCTACTTAAAACTTCGGTTAAAACAGACAGACTGGAGAAAATGAGTAATAACCAGATAAAGAAAGAAAAAGCTAAGGTTTCATTTATTAGCTCAACCACTGCAGATGATATCCGGGAGCGTAAGCTTAATTTCAAGCACGATGTTGATGTCAGAGGAATGCGGGCAGATGAAGCTTTGCAGGCTGTAGCTTATTTTATTGATGATGCGATTCTTGTTTCGTCGGGAGATGTGCGAATTCTTCACGGAACAGGAACAGGGGCTTTAAAACAAGTAATCAGACAATATCTACAAACAGTTCCCGGTATTAAACGTTATAGAGATGAGCACGTCCAATTCGGAGGTGCCGGTATAACGGTTGTAGAGTTTGAGTAAATGATATGACTGAATAATAAAAAAATAGCTATATTGCATCTGTTATTAATATTTATTTCCTTCAATAGGTAATCATATATATAATAGATTGATATTTTATTATAAAAAGCAAAATTGATTCTTTTTTTGTACGGTTGTATGATATAAAGATTACTTTTGTCACATACTAATAAGCTATCTTATTTTTAAACCTCAAAAACATAAATGTTATGGCGAGTGTAAGACTACT
>JBOFIZ010000068.1:0-2640 GCA_051650425.1 Bacteroidales bacterium | reverse complement strand
CGTCCTGAAAGTTTTCCATAGCGGAAATCTTTGTTGTAACGCTCAACATCGAAATAAACAGAACCTTCACTCACATAAGCATATCCGTTTTTCAGGATTTCTTCAACATATTCGATCTGTTCGATAATATGTCCCGAAGCATGAGGTTCAATGCTTGGAGATAGAACGTTCAAAGCATCCATAGCTTTATGGTATCGGTTCAAAAAGTATTGAACAACTTCCATCGGTTCCAATTGTTCCAGGCGCGCCTTTTTAGCGATTTTATCTTCGCCCTCATCGGCATCGTTCTCTAAGTGTCCGACATCAGTGATGTTGCGAACATAGCGAACTTTATATCCTAAATGCTGTAAGTATCTGAATAAGATGTCGAAAGTAATAGCGGGACGAGCGTGCCCTAAGTGAGCATCACCGTAAACAGTCGGACCGCAAACATACATTCCAACATGAGGAGAGTTTAAGGGTACAAATAACTCCTTTTCTCTCTTAAGTGTATTATAGATGGATAGTTTATGTTCCATAAGTATAATATTTTAATATTGAAGTACAAAGGTAGCAAAAAGAAAGAAGACCTGATAGTTTTTTTGCAGGCTTATTCTTAGATGCTGTTTTGAATTTTATCAGTTAACTTTTCGGGTAATATATCTGGCAAAACCAAAACGGACTGCAAACCACATATGCCGTATGGCAGTGGGTATCGCTCCGTAGTAATTACTCATAATTTCATACCGCTCTTTGAGTGATTGTTTGCGCTGTGAAGTACTCACGCCTCCCTCCAGAAAGTTCGCAATTATTAAGTGCGTATTGAAGGTGTGTTTTGCTTTTTTGAGTATGCGGATACACCAGTCGAAATCGGCTGAGTAACGATATTTTAAATTATAAGGCTCGCAAAGTGATCGCTTAGGCAGGAAGGATTGATGACAAACCAGCATACCTTGCCGGAAGCTTTTCCAGGTCAGTTTTTCGGGTGTGCGTAAACGACGCATTCCGATAAATTGGCCATCCTCGCCGACGATTGCCGTTTCTCCGTATAAAACATCGGGGCGGTTTTCTCCCAGCTGCTCACAAATGCGACTGAGTGTATCTGCACTATGAAGCGTATCTCCGGCATTCATAAATAAGATATATTCACCGGTAGCCAGGCGAAGAGCCTTGTTCATGGCGTCATAGATTCCTTTGTCCGGTTCGGACAGGAACGTTGTTATCTCACTTTTCCGGGATTCGATCAACGAAAGTGTATGATCTTTGGAGCAGCCGTCCACTATGATATATTCATAATCTTTACAGGTTTGTGCAGAAATACTGTCCATTGTCGGAATCAGTAAATTTCCGGCATTATAAGTGACGGTTATTATCGAAAATAGCGGTTTCATCGTTCTAATATTTCAGTGTATGTTTCGATGTATTTCTTAGCAACTACCTCTTCGGAGTAGCATGTTTCGACCTTGTCACGGGCATAGTGGGCACAACTACGGTAGTTACCCGCATCAAGTACAAACTCAATACCTGCAGCAAGATCTTCAGCTGATTTATATTCGGCCACATAGCCATTTTCTTTGTGATCGATCATTTCAGGAATTCCGCCAATATTGAATCCTACGCATGGTTTCCCACAAGCCATGGCTTCCATGATTGTATTCGGTAGGTTCTCTTCCAGCGATGCGGTTACGTAGATATCGACCGAATTGTATAACGATATGATCTGCTCTTCCTGTGTCAGGTATCCGACAGCATGAACTTTGAACGGTAAACGTTCTTCCAACTCTTGCTTCAAATGTCCGAATACAACTAACTCAATATCTTTACGTTTTGCAGAAAGCATTTCAAGTGCCTGAAGAAGATAGTCTATCCCTTTGCGTTTATCCGTAATATTTAACGCTCCGAACAGAATTAGCTTCTTGTCAGGAGGAAGATTAAATTCGTTGACATGCTCTTCGCGTGAAATGGGAAAGAATCGTGAGATATCAATCGGATTCGGTATCTGTATAACTTTTCCCGTTGCTGTTAATAAACTCTTGTCAGCTAAACCTGTCAGCCATTTGCTACATCCGATAAATGTCGGATTAGCAAAGGAATATACATCAATCTTTGTGTTATAAACAATTGTTGATAAGTCTTCGCCTTTGCTCGCAAGGAAGGGGCAGCACTGGCATCCTGTCTGATAACTGGTGCAGGTACGGGCATGATGGCAAATGCCGGTAACGGGCCACATATCATGCATAGTCCAGACGATGGGTTTGCCAAGGCGTGCTATTTTTTTGATTTCACGCAAGGATAAAAAACCCTGATTAATCCAGTGCAGATGAATGATGTCAGCATCTTTTACACATTTAAGATCGGCTATTGAGAATCCTGTATCGGCAGAAGAGACCGCAAATACATTTTTACGGTTTCGGCCATTAAGCAGAAAAATTCCCGCACGTTCCCACACAAAATAGCATTTAGCAAGTATCTTATCGCGGAGTGTTTTAATGACACTTTCGACATGATCGTTAACCCCTGATTTATCCCGAACAAGCATAGAAGCATCTATTCCGGATTTGCGCAGAGCCATTAAAAGACGGCGCGAAGCAATTGCTGCCCCGCCTGTGGATTCGGACGTATTAATCAGAAGAACTTTCATGTGATGATTGTTTAAGATAA
>JBOFIZ010000067.1:0-1059 GCA_051650425.1 Bacteroidales bacterium | reverse complement strand
ATACTGTTGAATATTCGGATAAATTATCCATCGTTCGTATCTATACCGATAAATTTGGTATGGCCAGTTTTACATTGCCAAACGCACGAAGCAAGAAGGCTGCTGTGAAAAGAAATTTGTTTCAGCCTTTGAATTTGTTAGAGTTGGTGATAGATTATAAGTCAGGAAGACAGGTGCAAAAGATTAAAGAAGCACGGGCAGATTATGTGTATTCTTCTTTGGCTTTTCATCCATTGAAGTCGGCCGTTTCTCTTTTTCTGGCAGAGGTGGTCGGTCGTTTCATTCAGGAGCAGGAAGAGAACCAGCAGATTTATGTTTTTCTTGAAAATAGCTTTAAGATACTGGATCTTTTAGATGGGGGAGAGGCTAATTTTCATCTTGTCTTTTTATTCAGATTTATAGAGCATTTGGGGATTGCTCCTCAATTTAAAGATGTCGATGCGGGCTTTTTATTGTTGGATAAAGGTTTGGTTGTAGAGCAGAAACCTCTATATGGTGCATTTTTCTCAGAGGAAGTTACAGGTTTGCTTATATACATATCTCGTTTTGATTATATGGATCTGCAAGAGATTAAATTAAACAGAATACAGCGAAATCTTTTAACAGAGTCTTTTATTAATTATCTGCGTTTTCATTTGAATCAGCATATAACTATCAAATCTTTTGAGGTGCTACGTTTATTATTTGAATAGACTTCTATAAATAAATAGAATAACAAACAGCAACGGGCTTATGATATTTCATAAGCCCGTTGCTGTTTCGGGGTATCCTTAATAGATTTGAATTGTATTCGGGATGTTATAATTCATGAATTACCAAGACTGGATTATCGTCCTCATTGATGTCAGGCAGGAGCTTACACTCTAATGCCTGATAAGCATCCAAAGTGGAAATAATAGTATTCCCATTGGAGTAGAATATGTTTGTTGTAGGCTTAATATTCAGAATTGTATCTTGCTTATTGATGATGATTGTATTAGGATATTGTTTGTTGTCTGTTTTGTTGTACACAGCTAAACGTTTTCTTTTGTTTTCGGATGCTGTATTATTACTTAATTC
>JBOFIZ010000066.1:0-4006 GCA_051650425.1 Bacteroidales bacterium | reverse complement strand
AGTGATAAGATTTTGAGCGAAGGAAAATAGATAAATAAGTAATACTTTTGCATCCGTTTGCGTTTAAAAAAATCATTCAATTTAAATTTATGAGTTTACTTACACCCAAAGAAATTGTTGGATATGCCAGTAAAGCGGCGATGGATAAAGGAAATTACGGTTTTAAGAAAACAATGGTAATGAGCTTCCTTGCTGGTGTATATATATCAATGGGCGGACTTTTAGCAGTGTTGATAGGTTATGGTTTTCCTGAGATATCACAGGGAAATCCCGGTTTACAAAAGTTTTTGATGGGGGCTTTTTTCCCTATCGGACTTATTTTGGTTGTCTTAGCCGGTGCTGAATTATTCACAGGGAATACAGCTTATTTTATTCCGAATGCGATGAGCGGCAGACAGCCTTGGAGTGCAGCTTTTAAAAACTGGACTTTAGTTTGGATCGGAAATTTTATCGGCTCACTGTTTTTTGCTTATTTCTTGGTTTATGTCACACATATTCTTCATAAAGATCCGTGGCAAACAGGTATTATCGATTTAGCGACAATGAAAACTTCAAACTCTTTCTTTGTTACTTTTTGTAAAGGAGTCGGTGCGAACTGGCTGGTATGTCTGGCTATGTGGCTGGGTATGTCGGCTAAAGATACATTCGGAAAGATTATTGGTATATGGTGGCCGGTAATGACGTTTGTCGCTATTGGTTATGAGCACTGTATTGCGAATATGTTCTTTATCCCGATGGCGATGCTGGAAGGTGGAGATATTTCAGTAATGGATATGATTGTCAAAAACCTTATTCCTTCGACATTAGGTAATATTGCAGGAGGAGCGATTTTTGTAGGTGGCCTGTATTGGTACATCTTTGAAAAGCTGGAGAAGAAATAAATTCTGACCGGTTCTGAGAAAGAGGATTATTCTATCAATTAACAATAAGTAGAATAATCCTCTTTTTTTGCGTCTATGTGTTGTATATTATTATATTTGCCAATGAAAAATTAATCTATTGATATACAGATGGCATGATAAACACATTGAAAAAACACAGTATTCCTTGTTTAATGGCTTTAGCATTTGCATCGTGTTCCTCGATCGGAGATAATAGCGGATCGGAATTGTTGGTCTTTAATATGGATGAGAAGTATGATAAGAAAGATATTCTGATGAGTGAGATCGCGGATATAGAGTATATACCGCTCCAATCGCAGGATAGTTTCTTTTATCATTGGGCAATAAGTCATTCCAGAGATTATATTGTGACCTATAATTATCGTAATAATGATATTGTTTTCTTTGATAAGAAAGGTAATCCTTTACATATTGTCAATAAGAAAGGTCCGGGGCCGGATGAGTACAGTTCTCTGATTACAGCCAGCTATGATGGCGAAACGGATGATTTGTTTGTGTCAACCTACGATAAGAAGATTTATGTCTATGATAAGCTGGGTAATCTGAAAAAGATCTATGATGTGAAAGATAAAAATTTTACGACAGCTTTTGCGAATTTTGGAGATGACTATATCGTTTGTTCTCATGAATCCTCAAGTGCGGATGCGATTTATATGATCAATAAATCTACGGGTGAGGTTGAAGATATAAGCATACCTTATGAAAAAGAGATAAACCTATCTGTTGTCGTAGAGCAAAATGCCAATTTTATTTCAAAAAGAAATCTCCCTAAGTTTACAATCTTTCCGAAGGCAGATCAAATACAGTTAACCGAATATTCATCGGATACGATTTTTCTAATGGATAAAAATAAGGAGATGACTCCGGTGTTTGTTCGTCAGCCTAAAGTGTCGGAACAGGAAGTGCCAAAAGTAATTCATGGTCTGATGGAGACTGATAAATATACTTATTTTGTGATGCAGGATAAAGCGTATGATGTGGAGAAGAATGTCGGATTCAAGGAAACAACTTTCCGGTATGACAAAAAGAAGAAAGAATTTACCGAACTGAATGTAACTTTGCCCGATATGACTTTTGAGGATAACTGGGATGTAAGTTTAAATCCCCGACTAATTAATTATAAGCAAGATCCATCCGGAAAATATGCGGGTTATGGTATGAAGTTTCTGGCTGGAGATATGCTTGCGAAAAAATATGAAGAGGGTAAAATTCATGGAAAGCTCAAAGAAGTTTATGAGCAAATGGCTGATCCGGAAGATGGTATAGTTGTAATGATTTATTTGAGAAATTAACGATAAAAAAAACGAGAACTCCCGTTAAAGAGTTCTCGTTTTTTTTATCTTATTAATTCGGAGCTTTCCGATACAAATAAAGAGCAATAAATGAAAAAACAATATTCGGAATCCATACAGCTACGCGCGGAGATGTTTGTCCGCTGACCGCAAAGCTGGATGTGACAGTCATAAACAGAATATAGCCAAAACTTAATCCCAGACCGATACCGATATTTAATCCCATTCCTCCTTTAATCTTACGAGCCGAAACCGAAGCCCCGATAATAGTCAGAATGAATGAAGCCATTGTCATGGCAAACCGACGTTCATATTCAATCTCAAAATCCTGAATATTTCCCATACCGCGTTTTTTCTGTTTGTCGATGTAAGCTCTGAGAACCGGAGTCGTCATTTGCTTCTCATCGCCATAGGAAATCAGGAAGTCTTGTGGTTCGATCTCTATGATCGTATCCAGTGTGCTTCCTTTGGTGATCTCCTCTTTCATTCCATTGAAATCGCGGATCAGATAATCACTCAAAGTCCATTTGTAGGCTGTGTCATAGCGAGCTATCTGTGCAGTCATACGGGATTTTAATTGTTTACCGTCAAACTTCTCTAAAGAAAAACGATAACCTGTTTTAACCGGGTTGTCGTATCTTTCTATATAAGCGATTACACCCGAATCGACCTGCATTTGAATATTGGTAGCGTATTCTTTTTTCTTGTTTTTGACATACGTGTTCTGAAACTCAATCATTCCTTTGTTACCAACCGGAATAACATAGCTGCTCAGATAGAAATTGGCAATGGCAATAATCAAAGCAGAAATCATATACGGACGCATTAACCGTTTGAAGCTTACGCCACTCGAAAGTATTGCAATAATCTCAGAGTTGTCTGCCAGTTTAGACGTAAAGAAAATTACGGATATAAACGTAAACAGCGGACTGAACATATTAACGAAGAACGGGATAAAATTGGCATAATAGTCCAGAAATATAGCTTTCATCGGAGCATTCTTGCTTAAGAATTTATCCAGGTTTTCATTAATATCGAAGACTACGGCAATAGCAATAATCAAGATAATGGAGAATATATAAGTCCCCAGAAATTTTTTAATGATATATAGATCAAGTTTCTTCATGGGGTTTTACAGTCGGGTTGTTACACGAATCATCATCTCTTTTTTCCAGGATGCGAAATCGCCGGCAATGATATGCTTACGCGCTTCCTGAGTCAACCATACATAAAAAGCAAGGTTGTGAATAGATGCGATCTGTAAAGCTAATAACTCATCACTTACGAATAAGTGACGTAAATAAGCTTTTGTGTAAAAACGGTCTACGTATGAAGCTCCGTCCTCTTCAATAGGAGAGAAGTCGTTTGCCCATTTTTTATTACGCATATTCATGATACCGTTTTTCGTAAATAACATTCCGTTACGACCGTTGCGGGTAGGCATTACGCAGTCGAACATATCAACACCGCGCTCAATCCCTTCAAGGATATTGGCAGGAGTACCCACACCCATCAGATAGCGAGGTTTCTCAGTAGGAAGAATATCATTAACGACCTCAATCATTTCGTACATAACCTCAGCCGGTTCACCAACAGCTAATCCACCGATAGCATTACCGTCACAGCCAAGATCTGCGATATGTTTAGCTGCTTCCTGACGAAGATCTTTATAAGTACATCCCTGAACGATCGGGAAGAATGTTTGACGATATCCGTATTTGTCTTCAGTTTCGTTGAATCTCTTCAATCCTCTTTCTAACCAGCGTTGAGTAAGTCCAAGTGATTTTTTAGAGTAGTTATAATCTGAGGTTC
>JBOFIZ010000065.1:0-2253 GCA_051650425.1 Bacteroidales bacterium | reverse complement strand
AACTGAAAGCGTGTTTCTTTACCGATCACCAGATATTTGATCGTTTCCATAAATACAACCTGAAAAGCGATAAAGCTAAAAACGGGAAACTGGCTTTGTCTCTGAAAGAGTTAATGCAGTTTGAACTGGGTGATTATGTGGTGCATATCGATCATGGTGTCGGGAAGTTCGGTGGATTGGTTCGTCAGGAACAAAACGGACGTATGCAGGAGATGATTAAGCTCATTTATCTGAATGATGACATTCTGTTTGTCAGTATTCATGCTTTACATAAGCTCTCCAAATACAGAGGGAAAGAGGGAGAACCTCCGAGAATCAATAAACTGGGTACGGGTGCCTGGGAAAAGATGAAAGATAAGACGAAGAGTAAAGTAAAAGATATAGCCCGCGATCTGATCAAACTTTACGCACAGCGAAAACAGGAGAAAGGCTACAGTTATTCTCCGGATAGTTATTTGCAACAGGAGCTGGAAGCTTCTTTTATTTATGAAGACACACCGGATCAGTTGAAAAGTACGGCTGAGGTAAAAAAAGATATGGAAAGTGATCGTCCGATGGATCGCCTGATTTGTGGTGACGTGGGATTCGGTAAGACAGAAGTTGCTATTCGTGCGGCTTTCAAAGCTGCAACTGATGGTAAACAGGTGGCGATTATGGTGCCCACTACGGTTCTTGCTTATCAGCATTATAAAACCTTTAGTGAACGATTGAAGGATTTTCCGGTAAAAGTAGAATACCTGAGTCGTGCACGCAAGGCGAAAGATGTGAAACGGATTCTTCAGGAGCTGAAAGAAGGAACTCCTGAAATTATCGTGGGTACACATCGGTTGGTGGGTAAGGATGTGGAATTTAAAGATCTGGGTTTGCTGATTATCGATGAAGAACAAAAATTTGGTGTTGCGATTAAAGAGAAGCTAAAACAGATCCGAACCAATATAGATACATTGACTATGACAGCAACGCCTATTCCGCGAACACTTCAGTTCTCGCTTTTAGGTGCCAGAGATTTGTCTGTGATACAAACCCCGCCGCCAAACCGTTATCCGATTCGCACGGAGCTGCATACGTTTAATGAAGAAATTATTCGCGAAGCCGTGAATTTTGAATTAAGCCGTAACGGACAGGTGTTCATTATTAATAATCGGGTACAGACTCTTTATGAGTTGAAAGAGACGATCAATAATATTGTTCCCGATGCACGGGTAGGAATCGGACATGGTCAGATGAAACCCGAAGAGTTGGAACAGGTGATCATTGATTTTCAGAATTATGAATTTGATGTGCTGATTGCTACGACAATTATAGAATCAGGCATCGATATACCGAATGCCAATACGATTATTATTAATAATGCACAGAACTTTGGTTTGAGTGATTTGCACCAAATGCGTGGACGTGTCGGACGAAGTAACCGGAAAGCATTCTGTTATCTTATTGCACCGCCACTTCATCAGTTGTCACAGGAATCACGCAGACGTTTGCAAGCGATTGAGAATTTCTCGGATTTGGGAAGCGGTATTCATATTGCGATGCAGGATCTGGACATCCGGGGTGCAGGGAATATGTTAGGTGCCGAGCAAAGCGGCTTTATTGCAGATCTGGGATATGAGACGTATCAGAAAATTCTGAAAGAAGCCGTACATGAATTGCGTGTGGAGGAGTTTAATGACTTGTATGAAGATGAAGAGTCGGATAATGATACCAATCTGAATTATGTCAATGACTGTGTCGTCGAATCAGATTTAGAATTGTTGTTCCCAAGTGACTATATACCGAGCGATACGGAGCGTATATCGTTGTACCGGGATCTTGATAATATGGAAAATGAGCGGGATATTGATATCTTTGTACGCCAGTTGGAAGACCGTTTCGGAAAAATCCCTCAAAGCGGTAAGGAATTGATACGGGTTGTGCGTTTGAGACGACTCGCTAAACGCCTCGGGATGGAGAAGATTATTCTGAAAAACGGAAAAATGATTATTCATTTTGTCTCCAATCTGGACTCGATCTATTATCAGTCAGCTGCGTTCGGAGGAGTGTTGGGTTATATGGCTAACAATCCGAAGTATTGCCAGCTGAAAGAGAATAAAGGAAAACGCAGTATGACCATATCTCATGTGACCAGTGTGGAACGTGCGGTAGATATATTAAACACGATTGTCATCTCGATGGAAGAGATGGAAGATTAATCTAAAAGCAAACCTTCAATTTGCAAAAGCGAAAGATGGAAAAGAAAAAAGTTTTAGTAGGAAT
>JBOFIZ010000064.1:0-1634 GCA_051650425.1 Bacteroidales bacterium | reverse complement strand
GGATCAAGTCAAAAAGTTGTGGGAATGTTAAAAATCAGATTGGACTACGCATAAATTTTGCATAATCTAAACAAGAAGAATTTTATATCCCGAACTCCTCTAAAATCAGCTCTGAAAGCTTTAATTTTTGCGTTGAAGGACTCAGCACAAGCATTGGTGCTTCTGTTATTGAAGTAGTTTAAAATAATGTCGTAATGAGATTTATAAGTTTCCGCTACACTTGTAAATGCTTTGTTGTTGAACAACTCCATTTTATCATACCATAAGGCCAGCTTGGCTCTTGCGATTGATTTTTCTATTCGTTGATTCATGATTTGACGCATCTCATCTACTAGCTCATAACCTTCCTTTAAATCCGGATAAAGATTAAATAATATCTCTATACGCTCTGCCTGTTCGCGATTCCATTTATTTTTAGATTGAGATAGAGCCCATTTACCTCTGACTAATAATTGCTTACGAGATTCACCATTACTAAATATTTCTCTTGATTTAAGACCTTTCTTCTTATCATTATTCTCTTTATCTATAGCTTCCCATCTGTATTTAACACGGATATCCTGTAAAGCTTCATTGGCCAATTGCTGCACATGGAAACGATCAATTACAATCTCGGCTCGTCTAAAACATTTGCGTATAACCTTATGAAAATTAGCTGCCATATCAACGGTTACCTCTTTTACCTTTTTACGTAATTGCAGATTGATCTTTTCTAAGACACGGATAATAACATCAGACCTAACACCCTTTATGATAGCCACTATCGCTCCCTTTTTTCCTTTTGCTGCTTTATTCGTTATAATAGTGTACAATTCACCTATAGACAAGCTGGTCTCATCTATACATAAACGCTCTCCAATGTTTTTTGAAAAGATTAAATATTCATCAGCATGAGATAACTGATTCCATGAATGATAGTTACTTAAGTGATCTTTGTAACCTCTTAGAAGTGTTCTAGAATCGATCCCATAAACATCTGATAGCTGCTTGCAACTTACCGGATTAGTCTCCAGATATATCTTTTAAAAAAGACGCCAGATCTTTTGTGATCCGCGTGCCCTTTGCCACCAGTTCCCAATTTCGGGAAACGGTTTGATGAGTTCCATCCTGAATTTCCCATCTACGCCTTTTTACGATTAAAGAAACCTTTCTTCCCCGAACCGGGAAATCCTGAACAGTGATTTCCTTAAAAAAGCCATTCGAATGGACATTAAGATCTTTCAATTCTTCCGGCAGATCCTTTTTTTCTTCTAACCAAATACGGAAAGCTGTATTCGTAAACTCATAATGGGTAACTTGAAAATAATCTAAAACTCCTTCGGGAAGAAAACAGGATAAAAGGGCTGAATAATCTATATTTTGAGACATAATGTGTTCGATTTCTATCTGACAAAGTTAATTTTTTTCGACTGCTCCCACAACTTTTTGACTTGATCCGATATTACGCATACAATTTAGTAAGTCTATACATGAAGAATTTAATATCACTAACACCTCTAAACTGAGATCTCAAAGCCTTAATTTTGGCGTTGAACGACTCAGCTGATGCATTAGTCAGTCTTTCTTCAAAATAATTTATGATTGTGACATTGTGATTTTCAAAAGTATCAAGTATTCTATTAAGACTGTTATCA
>JBOFIZ010000063.1:0-4818 GCA_051650425.1 Bacteroidales bacterium | reverse complement strand
TGCGTATTATTAATGCTACACGCACACGTATTCAAAGTGCAGCTGATGCAGGATGCATTCTTGTAAACGACAAAGCTGTTAAATCCAACTATAAAGTTAAGCCAAACGACAATATACGTATTGTGATGGCTACTCCTCCGCGCGAAACGGAGATTATTCCCGAAGATGTTCCTTTAGATATCGTCTATGAAGACGATGATCTGATGGTTATCAACAAACAACCGGGATTGGTTGTACACCCGGGACACGGAAACTACAGCGGGACATTGATTCACGGCCTGGCATGGCATTTCCGCAACGATCCGAAATTCCAGATTGAAGATCCACGATTCGGATTGGTACACCGTATCGACAAAGACACCTCCGGACTACTGGTTATTGCCAAAACAGCCGAAGCTAAATCACACTTGGGACTTCAGTTCTTCAACAAGACTACGAAACGTAAGTACGTAGCCATTGTATGGGGAACAGTCAAAGAAGATGAAGGCCGTGTCGAAGGAAATATCGGAAGAAGTCTGAAAGATCGTATGCAAATGACCGTTTTCCCTGAAGGAGACTACGGAAAGCATGCCGTTACCCACTACCGCGTTTTAGAGCGATTGGGTTATGTAACGGTTGTAGAGTGTCAGCTCGAAACAGGGCGCACACATCAGATCCGTGTTCACATGAAATATATAGGTCATACTCTGTTTAATGACGAACGCTATGGCGGACACGAGATATTGAAAGGAACAACATTCACGAAATACAAGCAATTTGTTCAAAACTGTTTCAAAGTTTGTCCACGTCAGGCTCTGCATGCTCAGACCTTAGGATTCATACATCCGCGAACAGGCGAAGAGATGCACTTCACGGCAGATGTACCAAGTGATATGATCGAGCTGATGGATAAATGGAGAGGCTATATTCAAAACAGAGAATTACACGAAGACTAAAGCTTAAGATGAAAAAAAATATTGCAATCATAGCAGGAGGCGACTCGTCTGAATGGGTTGTTTCCATGAAAAGTGCCGAAGGACTTATGTCCTTTATCGATGCCGGAACATATAACCGTTATTTAGTAATTATACGCAACAAAGAATGGTATGCATCCATTGGTGATGAGAAATTCATGATCGACAAAAATGATTTCTCATTCATTCATAACGATACAAAAATCACTTTTGACTTCGCATACATTACCATACACGGTACACCGGGCGAAAATGGAATTCTGCAAGGATATTTCGACCTTATTGGTCTTCCATACTCCTGCTGCGGCGTACTGGCAGCTGCACTTACATTTAATAAATATGCTTGCAATCACTATCTGAGCGGTTTCGACATTCAGATTGCACCATCTATCCGTCTTCGAAAAGGAGAATATCTGGAGGCTGAGGATGTTGTCGATATCTGTGGTATGCCTTGCTTCATCAAACCCAACGTCGGCGGTTCCAGCTTTGGCGTTACAAAGGTTAAAAATCCGGGTGAAATCTACGATGCAGTAGACAATGCTTTCCGGGAAGGCGAAGAAGTTATCATAGAATCATTCATTGAGGGAACAGAAATCACTTGCGGTTGTTATAAAGTAAAAGACCATGCAGTAGTCTTTCCTATCACAGAAGTTGTAAGTAAAAATGAATTTTTCGATTATGAAGCAAAATACACCGCTTCAAAAGTGGAAGAAATTACTCCGGCTCGTATCAGTGATGAACTGACAAGCAAAGTTCAGGAACTTACATCTGAAATTTATGATCTTCTGGGATGCAAAGGAATTATCCGTATCGATTACATTATTTCAAAAGATAAACTATATCTTCTTGAAGTAAATACAACTCCGGGTATGACAGCAACAAGCTTTATTCCTCAACAAGTCAGAGCTGCAGGTCTGGATATTAAAGATGTAATGAACGAAATTATCGAAAACGAAATAAAGTCTCATTCTTAAGAACAATGGACATTCAAACAAACTTTGACGAAATACGCCCCTACAACGACGAGGAAGTACATACGGTCCTTTCGCGGTTAGTTGAAGAGCCTTCTTTTGTAGAAGTGGTCAAAAAAGCTATTCCTTTTTTTCCATTCGAACAATTGAAGCAAACCCTTCTTTCCATACATACAAAGAAGGAATTCCAGATAGATATCATGGTAGAAATTATAAAGTATATCATGAAATCTACAACAAAAGGAGTAAAAACGACAGGATGGGATAACATCGATAAAGACAAAGAATACTTATTCATTTCTAACCATCGTGATATTGTATTAGACTCCGCTTTATTAAGTGCCGAATTATCTTTTGCCGGTCGTAATACCTGCGAAATTGCGATTGGCGATAATTTACTTATTTTCCCGTGGATCAGTGATCTTGTTCGTCTGAATAAGAACTTCATCGTAAAACGTGGTGTCGGAATGCGTCAGATGCTTGAAGCCTCAAAACTTCTTTCGTCATATATTCATTATGCACGGACACAAAAACATGAATCTATCTGGATTGCTCAACGTGAAGGGCGTGCCAAAGATTCAAATGACCGTACACAGGAAGCTCTTATCAAAATGCTTAATTTAGGAGGAGAATCTGATTCAATCATCGAAAACATCATGCAACTTAATATTGCTCCGTTATCGATTACTTATGAATACGATCCATGCGACTATCTGAAAGCCAAAGAATTCCAGCTTAAAAGAGATAATGCTGATTATAAAAAAGAGCAATCGGATGATTTGATCAATATGCGCACAGGAATTATGGAGCAAAAAGGGCATGTATTCTTCCACGTTTCGCCTTGTATCAATGACGCTCTTGCAACACTACCTCAAGAACTGGACAAAGCGGATACTTTTGCTGCTATTGCTGCAATCATTGATCAGGCTATTCATGCCAACTATCATATTTTCCCGCACAATTACGTTGCTCTTGATTACATTAATGGCAACAATGATCTGGATATTCATTATACCGATCAGCAAAAAGATGATTTCTACGCGTATGTAGAAAAACAAATTGAAAGAATTGATATCCCGAACAAAGATATTGCTTATCTCACCCATAAAATTATGGAGATGTACGCAAATCCTTTGAAAAATTACATAACAGCTAAAAGTCTGAATTAAAAAAAAGAGGAAAGTTTCACTTACGAAGCTTTCCTCTTTTTTCATCTGAAATGAATGCGTAAAAACGACACAAGCGACATACGCAGAAGATCCCCTTCCAACAATTTTTTATCTGGTCTAAATAAATCTTATCACAGTAAAAACAATTCTTTTTCAGCACAAATTAATTTGCGCGGTGTACATCGCACAAAAATGCGAAGTAGGTCGCGCAAAAGTGCGATGTACACCGCAATTTTGTGCGACCTACGTTTAACACTTTATTACAGGCGTGAAAAATATTATTCCTCCTTTTAAATAATTTATTTACAGCCGTTTGAAAATTAAACACACCGTGAAAATTTCACAAGCTCTTTTGATGCGTTTCAGCAGCCCTAAAAATAAAAAACAGGACTGATTCTCTGTAATAAGAATTCAGTCCTGTTTCATTATCAGCTCTGATTAGTTTTTCTCACCAAACTCAGTCTGCTGTTTCTCTACTTCTTTCAATTTGTAGTTATTCAACTCTCTTTGGAGCTGCTCTACTTGCTTTTGCAAATCATCTTTCTGAATCACTCTCTGTTGAGGCTGCTCAGTAGTCTGCGCACCCATCTTTTCCAATTCAGCTGCATCAAAAATTTGCTCATGCTCAGCCGGTACCGATTCAAATATCAGCTCACCGCCGGCAGGCATCTGCTGCCCTTCGAACATAACCTCTGCAGTTACTTTAATCTTCCCAGCTTTATTGGTCGAACGAACAAGGATCGGAGCCGTTCCCCATACAACAGGCCGCGGATTGTTAAAATGTTCCGCATCACCGACAAGGCTGCCCTCTCCTTCCACATGGAATTTAATGAAGCTATTATTCAATCTTTTTATATTCCCCTTGTGATCCGCTATTCCCGCAACGACTGTTACCATATCCGAACCATCTGCCCGAAGCGATACATCTTCATTGTCTAACCATAAAACAATTTTCGACGGCCGACGTGCCGGTTCCCTGCGATAAGTAGCAACAACCTTTCCGTCGATAAGCCCTTCAGCCAGCATAAAAACTTCTTTTGAGTTACCTAAACGCGTAGCATTCTTATCATCCATAAAATCAAAGGCATCTTTGAAAGTAATGACAGGCGAAGGCATACCGACACGTGTCGTATCTTTCTTATACGTAAATGTTTTGCCGGTATGTGCAACAGTCAGTCTCACCTCATCACAATTGGAGAAAACAGTAACATCCGGACTTGAGAACGGAGTCATTTCATGCGCAATATAAACCATCGGTCCGCTCTCTGCGATCAAGTCAAGCTTCTCTTGCGGACGCTGTGCCATAAACATATAATACGAATACTTAGGCTGACGGAATACATCCATCACACCTCCGTAAAACGGATCGGGATGATAGCCACGCTGATGGTCAAAAGAGTGCCATAAGGTTCCGCCGAAATGCTGTCTGCCTGTTTGATACAACGCATCATAGGACGTATACAGGTAAGGAGGATTTGCATAATGTCTGGTCTGTACCAACATCGGCTCTTCTCCCCAGCCTCGGAAAACACGGCTCGGTGAGTTATGTGCACTCCAGTCATCTACATTATCTCCCCACTCACGGGTAAAATACGTTTTAGTAGGATCTTTTTCTTTCAGCGACCATTCCTTATCCGAATTCATCGGATGTGTAAACTGAATATCATAAAACTTGCTTCCGCGTGCTTCGTGATCACAAGCTGAATAACTGTTTTTATACGGAAA
>JBOFIZ010000062.1:0-2765 GCA_051650425.1 Bacteroidales bacterium | reverse complement strand
TGGTTTCGCGTAACGATCCGCAAACATTTGATGTACTCATCTCAAGTGTAACCCCTACCCGTGCAGATACATTGTATCATTTCGACACAAAATCAAACCGTCTGCGTCCGGTCTTTACCTATAACTACAAGGATAAACAAAATATTCCATGGCATATGTACAGTGAATGGCCTGAATATTTCACCGGCAATACGTCAGGACCTCCCGTAGCCCAACAAGTTGAAGGAGGCACAATCTATACACCGGGACAGACTGCTTATTACATCGTAGATAAAGAGTCCGGCAAGGGATCGTGGTTCAAAATGTATAATGATTTTCTGGGTGATGAGCCTATCAACTGGCCTAACAGTGCTTTTGCAAATGGCTATTATCTGATCAATAACGAACCTAGTAATCTGATTCCACGTCTGGAACAAGCTCTGAAGAATCCGAATCTCACAGAAAAGCGTCGCAAAGAGTTGACAGATTTGTTAAACTCGATTGATGAAAATGACAACAATTATTTATTACTCGGAAAGCTAAAAAGCTGAACTTTCGATAAAGTAACCAACTAATCACTCATAGCGCCTGTTTATTTATTTAAGCAGGCGCTATGTTCTTAATTAGTCTGCACAAAATGATCGTAAAAAGCATCTCTTCTCTATAGAAATTACTTTCTTTGTGAAATAACTCAGAATCAAAAAATATACATGGAAAAAACACCCGTTTACCAACGATTGGAATCATTAGATGTACTGCGCGGAATGGATTTATTCTTTTTAATTTTCCTCCAGCCAGCCATAGCCCCTTTAGTGCAATGCTCCAAGCAAGAATGGATACACGAAACCTATCGTTATCTGTTTACACATATCAACTGGGAAGGTTTTCACCCGTGGGATTTAATTATGCCCCTCTTTATGTTTATGGCAGGAGCATCTATGCCTTTTGCCTTTGCTGCCTATAAACGCGGGGAAGTGAGCACATCACATATGATGAAACGAATCATTAAACGAGTCTTACTCCTCTGGCTGTTCGGAGCATTGGTTCAAGGGAATCTCTTAGACTTGGATTTTCAGACACTGCGCCTGTACAGCAATACGTTGCAAGCAATTGCAACCGGGTATTTCTTTTCAGCACTGATGCTTATGTTTTGCAAACAACGCACACAAATCATCCTTGTATTACTCCTATTGACAACCTATACCCTATGTATGCAGACAGGCGGATACTCACCCGAAACAAATCTGGCTGAAATAATTGACCGCAGCGTACTCGGCCGATTCCGTGACGGTGTATTTTTCAATGAAACCGGCAATTGGGAATTTGCTTCTTATTACCATTACACCTGGATATTCAGCAGTCTGAATTTTGTAGTTACCGTTATGCTCGGAGTATTCTCGGGTGAAATAATTAAATGTAATTCCGGAAATAACACAAAGCTAAAACGTCTTTTCGGATATGGTACATTAATGCTAGCAGCTGCGTGGCTCCTATCCTTTGCCGAGCCAGTTATCAAACAACTCTGGACCAGCTCTATGACACTCTATGCTGGAGGATGGTCCTTCCTGCTGATCGGTCTTCTTTATGGGTGGATTGATATTAAGCAGCACAAAAAGGGCTTAATGTGGTTCAAGTATTTCGGTATGAACTCGATCTTAGCGTACATGATGTTTCAACTCGTAGATGTTACCTATCCCGTACAATATTGGTTACATGGCTTTGCTCAGTTCACAGGCTGTTATCAGAACTTCCTAATCGGATTAGGTAAGTCTGTTGTCATATTACTGATACTCCGCTTCTGCTATACGCATAAACTATTTCTGAAAGTATAATTCATTTTTTGATACACATCTATTCAAGCAGACTCATTATTTACCTATTGAGTCTGCTTATTTTTTATTCTATATTCACCTCATCATCAAAGTAAAACAAGCTAAAAACTTCTTTTTATCGAAAAACAAGAAAGCAGAAAACTTTCTTTCATTTTGATCATATGTTCATAATAAAATATATATTTGCAGCCGAAAACACATCTGTATAACATATAAAATAGAGCTATGCCGCGTATAAGACTGAGAAGAAAAGTTGTTTTCCCGCCAAAGATGGAAGGGTTTAAGCCTTTTGGAATGCCCCGATTTAAATCCGGGAAAATCAGCCTCACTTACGAAGAGTATGAATCCGTGAGGCTGACAGATTATGAAGGACTGACTCAGGCAGAAGCATCCGGACAAATGGGAATATCCCGCCCTACGTTTACCCGCATATATGAACAGGCCCGTAAAATAGTGGCAACTGCATTAATCGAAGGAAAAACACTGATAATCGGTGGCGGAGACTTTGAGTCTGACACCTACTGGTATCGTTGCTGTTCGTGTAAACATGCGAATAGTTCAATGCAACCCGCATCTCACTGCCCTTCTTGTCATTCATCCGAAATAAAACTATTACATGATCCGCATAATGAGACGTCCGTAAATACGCTCCGATCCTACTCGGAACTGCGATTATATTTAACCAATAAAGAAGAAGTTATGATGAAAATTGCCATTCCTACTCGTGCAAACGTAGTAGATGACCACTTTGGTCACTGTGAGTATTATACCATTGTATCCATTGATGATAATAATCAGATCATCAACGAAGAAAGTTTACAAGCTCCGCAAGGCTGCGGATGCAAAAGCAATATTGCAAGTGTTTTGCAGGAAATGGGTATAACAGTTATGCTTGCCGGTAATATGGGACAAGGAGCACTTAATAAACTTTCCGCACATGACATTAAAGTATTC
>JBOFIZ010000061.1:0-7783 GCA_051650425.1 Bacteroidales bacterium | reverse complement strand
CTTACATGGTTAAGCCTTATGTAGTAGGTATCGATATAGGTGGTACTAATACAGTAATGGGTATTGTTGATGCTCGCGGTTCAATAATTGGCAGTGATTCGATCAAAACTCAAAAATATTTAATCATTGAAGAGTATGTAGATGAACTTTGCAAACATTTGACAGCTCTTATAAATGAAGTTGGTGGTGTTGATAAAATTAAAGGTATCGGTGTAGGAGCTCCTAATGGTAACTTCTTTAACGGTACAATTGAGTTCGCTCCAAATTTACCTTGGAAAGGTGTTATTCATCTTGCTAAAATGATTTCTGAGCGTATCGGTGTACCAGTATCTTTAACAAATGATGCTAATGCTGCTGCTATTGGAGAGATGACTTATGGTGCAGCGCGCGGGATGAAAGATTTTATTATGATTACTTTAGGAACTGGTGTTGGTAGTGGTATCGTTGCTAACGGTCAGTTGATTTATGGTCATGATAGTTTTGCTGGCGAGTTAGGGCACGTTATTGTACGTCGTTCGAATGGCCGTTTGTGTGGTTGTGGTCGTACAGGTTGTTTGGAGGCTTATACTTCAGCTACAGGTGTTGCTCGTACTGCACGTGAATTCTTAGAAATAAGAAAAGAAGATTCGGAACTGCGCCGTATTCCTGTTCAGGAAATTACATCTAAAGACGTATTTGATGCTGCTGTTAAAGGTGATAAATTAGCATTAGAGATCTTCGAATTCACAGGTAATATTCTAGGTGAAGCATTTGCTGATTTTGTTGCATTCTCTCGTCCTGAAGCAATCATTTTATTTGGTGGTTTGGCTCGTTCAGGCGATATGATCATGAAACCAATTCGTGAAAGCATGGAAAGAAACTTATTGGCAATTTACAAAAACAAAATTAAATTGTTATTCTCTGAATTAAAAGAAAGTGATGCTGCTGTACTTGGAGCAAGTGCTTTAGGTTGGGAAGCAAAATAATTCTGTTTTGATTTATATAAAAAAAGGTTTTTCGAAAAATAAACTTTTCGGAAGACCTTTTTTTATTTTTATATACCTCAGATGTTTTATATCCTGTTTTCAGCGAATCTGTCTTTATCTTAGATTTGGTGATATGAGATCGGAAATAATGAGTTATATTTGTGTATAAATCAATTATAGATATTTATATGATTCAAGAATATCAACTAAGAGTACTTCCTAAGATTGCTTCGTCAGAACAAGAGATTAAAAGATTTGTCGCTCAAGAGTATGCAATTAAGGAACAAGATATAATGGCTGTCCGGATCCTTAAAAGATCTATTGATGCCAGACAAAGAACAGTGATGATTAATTTAAAAGTTGCTGTCTTTATTAACGAAATGCCTTCTCAGAACGAATATGCCGAAATTTCGTATCCGGATGTAGCATATAAACCTCAGGTTATTGTTGTTGGAGCAGGACCGGCAGGTTTGTTTGCTGCTTTACGTTTGATAGAAGGTGGACTGAGACCAATTGTTATCGAACGGGGGAAAAATGTAAGTGACCGTAAAAGAGATATCGCTTTGATTAGTCGTGAGCATGCGGTCAATCCTGAGTCGAATTATAGCTTTGGTGAAGGTGGAGCAGGAGCATTTTCTGATGGTAAGCTTTATACACGTAGTAAAAAAAGAGGGTCAGTTGATCGTATTCTCAATATTTTATGTCAGCATGGAGCCTCTACTTCTATTTTAGCAGATGCACATCCACATATTGGTACAGATAAGTTACCTAAAGTTATTGCTAATATGCGTGAGCAAATTCTTAAATCCGGAGGAGAGGTTCACTTTGAATGCAGAATGGACGAGTTGATTATTGAGAAAGATATTGTAAAAGGTGTCAGAACGCATGATAATAAAGAGTTTATCGGACCTGTTATTCTAGCAACTGGTCATTCTGCAAGAGATGTTTACAGATATCTGGCTGAGAAAGAAGTTGAAATAGAGGCAAAGGGAATTGCAGTAGGGGTACGTTTGGAACATCCTCAGCAATTGATTGATCAGATACAGTACCATAACACACAGGGACGTGGCGACTATTTGCCGGCAGCAGAGTATAGTTTCGTTACTCAAGTTCGGGGACGTGGTGTTTATAGCTTCTGTATGTGTCCGGGTGGAGTTATTGTACCGGCTGCAAGTGGTCCGGAGCAAGTTGTTGTTAACGGAATGTCATCATCATCTCGTGGATCTCGTTGGGCTAATTCGGGTATGGTTGTTGAGATTCGTCCTGAGGACTTACCAAATAATGAAGATAATTCAGTGTTAAGTATAATGAATTTTCAAGAAGAGTTGGAACGCAACTGTTGGTTGAATGCAGGAATGAAACAGTCAGCTCCAGCTCAGCGAATGGAAGATTTTATAAAGAAAAGAGTTTCCGGCTCTACACCAGAAACTTCGTATGCTCCCGGAGTAATATCCTCTCCACTTCACTTTTGGATGCCTGAATTTGTAACGTCGCGTCTGGCTGAAGGATTTAAACACTTCGGGAAGGTATCAAGAGGATTTTTGACGAACGAAGCCTTAATGATCGGTGTTGAGAGTCGCACTTCAGCGCCTGTTCGTATTCCTCGCGACAGAGAAACTCTGGAGCATGTAGTTATCAAAGATCTTTATCCTTGTGGTGAAGGTGCAGGCTATGCAGGAGGAATCGTTTCAGCAGCTATCGATGGTGAACGTTGTGCCGAATCTTTGTTAGCGAAGATGAATAAATAAGAATAGTTTGATTATATAATTAAAGCAATCTGTAAATGATTTTATTGCCAGATTGCTTTATTTATTGTTAACTGTGCAGAAAGTATAAATAATTCAAAAACTATTTGCTATTAAGCTTGTTATTTGATATATATTAATAACTAAATAGTGAATATTATGAGTTGGATACTTTTTATTGTCATAGGTATTCTTGCAGGGTTTCTTGCAGGAAAGATTATGAGAGGAGGCGGATTTGGGTTAGTTGTTAACTTAATCGTTGGTGTTGTCGGAGGTATTTTAGGAGGATGGATTTTTGGTCTGTTCGGATTCGCTTCGACAAGTATTATTGGAAGTTTGATTACATCAGTGGTTGGAGCAATCGTTCTTTTATGGATTGTTTCATTCTTCAAAAAATAGGATCTTAATCTAAAACAGAAAGAGCTCATAAGTTATCTTATGAGCTCTTTCTGTTTATTTTTTAGTTTGCGTCCACTTAAAGATACTATACTTTACTTTTTGGGGTTGCTCGGGTTTTGGTGGAATCGGCAGATCCATAATTTTTACATTATGCATCTTTTCAGACATATATGCTCGGGCCTCTTTCATCGTATGCCATGCTGCAGAAAAACGTTTGTTCTTATCTATATTGAAGTTTTCAGATCCTTCTCGTCCAATTCGGTCAAACAGATTCCCAACAGTCATTTGGTGAACATCAAAAGCAGGCTGATAAACATGCATACGTGACTGTTCATTATAGATTTCAGTAATAATGCCGATTTCACCAAGTTCATACAGAATTTGTTTGGTTAGACTGGTCGGTATTTCTCCTTCAAAAGAAATATCATCCGAACTATAGGGTCTGTCTTGTTTAACAAATTGACGAACAATCATGGATACAATAACAAGGGTTACGAAATCCTTATAACGACGACTAATCGTTTTTGTTTCTTTTTCAAAACTATAGTTTCTCGCATTTTGAGCTGCATTAGTCAATGCTGCCCCGTATAAGCAAATGATCCAAGATATTTGTAACCAAAGTAATAATAGGGGAAGTGCAGCAAAGCTACCATAAATAGCATTGTATTTCGATACCCAGATTTGACCACTTATATAAAAGTATTGAAAAATTTGAAATGCTATTCCACTGATCAGTCCCGGTATGATGGCATATTTTAATTTTACATGCGTATTCGGAATATATACATAGATGAATGTAAATGCTGTACATGTTACGAAGAATGGTAATACTGCAAAAATCGCAGAGGCTAAGGGTGATAGCAGATGAGCATAATCGCTATTACTTGCAAAAGTGGTGATAAAGAATGTAAGACCACTTGAGAAAACCATAAAAAGAGGGATTAATAAAATCAATGAAAAATAATCAGTGATTTGGCGATAAATACTACGGCCCTTTTTAACATACCAGATTTCATTAAAAGCACTCTCAATGTTTCCAATCAGACTTAATACAGTCCATAAGAGTAGTACAATTCCTAATCCGACAAAAAGCCCTCCTTGTGTTTGACTCAGATAGTTATCTACAAACGTTAAGGCCTTTAACAAGATTTCCCGTTGGCCCGGAAAAGAACTTAGTAGCTGGCTTTCAATAATCGTTCGGGAGTTAAAACCTTTAGCAATAGAAAATAATAAAGCTAATGTTGGAACAATAGCCAGTAAGGTGCTATAGGTTAATGCAGAAGCTTTGGAAGAAAGACGGTCATTGATAAATCTGTTGATAGACATTAACAGAGCCTTAAGTGATACAATAAGAAAAGCTCCGAATGAATTAAATTCATTTTCTGTAATTCGCCAGATATCATAGGTCAGAAACTGCCAAATTCGTATAATAGCTTGTTTTATGACAATAAAGAAATGTCCCATAGGTATGAGATGTTATAATGAAACGTATTAGTAAAATAGTAAAGAATAGATTCAGTGCGTTTCAGAAAAGAAAAAAACAGTAGGTCTGTAAGCCGGGTTCTGTCCTCTTTTTGTAATAATCTTTTCAATAGACCGAAGTCAATGAATTGGTTATTAAAGAGTGTTTGTCATTTATCTACTCTCCGGATCACTCCGGAGCTCTAGCGTTCTACCCCTCGACATCGGGCGAGCAACCCTACTGCGTCGATATACATGAACTTGCTACCCATAAGGTGTACGGCTCCCGTTGTTACCAATAGGACCGGTGAGCTTTTACCTCGCCTTTTCACCCTTACCATCCCGAAGGATGGCGGTCATTTTCTGTTACACTACTCTGCCCTCACGAACAGCTTCCCGTTAAGAAATATGGTGCTCTATGTAGCCCGGACTTTCCTCTTTACACGATAGAATCGTGTCCAGCGACAAACCGCCCTACTGTTTTCAGTGACAAAGTTAACAAAAATATCGGGACTCTTTTCTTTATAGACTGCCTTTATGAATATATTCTATGGAAATAACCACTCATGGGGATATTTCGTTCAGTTTTTATATCTATTCTACGCAAATATTATTGTTTCTTTGTGTAGTATCGAAATAATGATTAAAATGAAATGTAAAATACTATATACTTTTATTTGCTGGATAACAGTCTGTACTCTTTTTTCACAAGTAAATATACAAACACGGGTACTGGATAAGCGTATCTCATCTTTGCAACTTCGGGTTAATGATAACTGGCGTAATCCACCGGTATTAAAGCTTAATTCGGATGATTATCTCTCAGTCGGGTTTGATGTACTCTCCTCAGATATTTCTCAGTTTTATTTCGTAGTTAATCATTGTAATGCTGACTGGACAATATCTCATTTGTCAGATTCAGAATGTCTCGAAGGCTTTAATCGTGTAGATATACAAGATTATGAGAGTTCATATAATACCTTGATCGCTTATACACACTATACTCTTAAGTTTCCTGATGAATTATTGCGGCCGATGCTTTCGGGGAATTATGTTATTCGTGTTTATGATTATGAGTCAGATGATGATATGCCTGTTTTGATGGCTTGTTTCTCGGTAACTGAAGATCGTGTTCGTGCCTCAGGCGATGTTTCAGGTATTACTCTGTTAGATTATAAGGAGAAACATCAGCAATTAAAATTGCGTATAAATAATGAGAATTTTAATATATCCAATCCTGCAAGTGATTTGAAAATAGTTATTCAGCAAAATAGCAGAAGAGATAATCAAAAAAAACTTTCAAATCCTCTTTATGTTGATCATAATGAGATCGTTTATGAGAATAATAAGAATTTGATATTTGAGGCAGGCAATCAGTTTCGTCGCTTTGAAATGACTACTCATCAATATGCAGGTATGGGTATTGAACAAATCGAATACAAAGATGAATGTTATCAGGTATTTCTTTATGAGGATGAGGTGAGAGCTGATAAATCTTATCAATATGAACAGGATCAGCATGGGCGATATCTGGTACGAGCGTTAAATGTGACAGACAGTAATACGGAAGCCGATTATTTTCAAACCTGCTTCAAATTGAATTATGAAAACCCCTTTTTGGATGGTTCTATTTATATTTTTGGGGAATTATCGGATTATCGTTTTGATGAACGTTTTAAAATGCAATATGATCCTTTATCGAAGGCATATAAGCAGAATGTTCTTTTGAAAGAAGGATTATATAATTATATGTATATTTTTGTTCCGCAGGGTAAGACTGAAGGTTCGACAGCTTTGATTGCAGGCAATTATTACGAAACACGTAATGAGTATTTGATATATGTCTATTATCGGGCAATAGGTGATCGCTACGATCGACTCATAGCAACCACCTTATTGTATTAAAATTATTTTTTGCGAAGAATGAAGAAAAGAGGGTGATATGTTAATGAGAGCTTGCCATTCTCTTTTCGCCATAAATTCGAATACTCATGCTCTAAACGTTTTAACTCACCCGGTGTAAGCCGCTTTTGATTACATCCGCTTACACCGGTAGCTTTGATATGTCTGAAAATATCACTTACAGAGTCAAACTCTAACTCAATAAGTTCTTCGCTTTGATGGATAATTTCATATTCTGTCCCGATATTAGCTGTGATTTCCTCGGCTGAAAGATAATTCAGTCCTTCATTGTTCAATGCTTTAAACTCCTGGTAATTATCATTGCCAAATGTCGAAAAGGCCAATATTCCGTTTTCATTCAGAGTAGGGGCCATGCGTTTAATAAATACCCCTAAATCAGTGAACCATTGGAAGGTCGAGGCAGATAATATTAAAGACCAACGTTGATTTCCCCAGTCCATGCTTTCAGCATCACCCTGTATAAAATTTATGGGAGTATGCTGAGGTAAATACAGATCGGGGTAATATAAATCATTGAGAGTGAATGAGCAATCTTTCGTGTGAATATAATGTCTTGTCAATAATCCGGTACCACAACCGATTTCTAATATGGAAGTGGGAGGTGCATGTAAATTCTTACGAATAAGTCTCCATAATGAATCGGCAATACACGCTTGTGCTTTAGCAGATTCATTATAAGACTTAGCAGCCTTTTCGAAGCGTTTACCTAATAATATCTTATTCATAAAATTTTACTCAGATAGTTATTTGTTTAAAGTCAAAAAAATGGGCCTCGTCTAGAATCACTTGATTGTTCGTATTCTTCCAGGCTTCAAGCTGATTTTTATAAGTGAAAATCAGATCTCGTTCACCTATAATGATTTTATCCCACAAGAATGAGGGAGTTTGATCCATACACGCTTCGCCTATAGCCTTCAGCTCCGATTTAAGCGATTCGACAGGTCGTTGAGGCTGATTTTGATAAAACAGATCAAGCATTTCCTTGCTTCCACACATCCTGCGGTTAAACCTCTCCAGGTTTTTATCCGATAGTGAATTCAGCGTACCTTGAAAAATAGAAAGAGAAATACCCGTTAAATCACTTATAGGAGTATGTGTCCCGTTTATAGCTGTGGCATAAGAGATTGTCAGCCGATGTGATTCGAATAATCTGGCAGCCGCCCATACTCCCATTGACCAGGCAGTTAAATATATTTGTTCATAGTCGTCCAGAAGAGAAAAATCAAAATCCGGAACCGTATAATCATAACAGATCAACAGGTCATTTTGGCCCGTATCTAAACGAAGAAA